>JBAYSE010000025.1:0-16833 GCA_041676265.1 Sphaerochaetaceae bacterium | reverse complement strand
TTAAGCACTTTACCATACCCCACCATATCTTTTTGTGCAAGCAGACGCCCCCCTTCGCGCGCTAATCTACTCTCGCTCAAGACATAATGACAAATCCTCTTCTCTTCCTCGGTAAGTTGTCCTTCATTCTCTTTTATGTCTTGCTCAAGTATGTCTCGCATAAGGCCCGAGGGGAAAAGAGAGCGTAGACGCTTAAAGGCCGCTTTACTCTCCTCACGCCGAATTGAGAGCTCCTCTTGGAGTGCTTGGGGGGCAATTTTACTCTCAACAATGAGCAAAACTACCGAGTCGTCTAGATCGTCAATTTTTATCTTTTCATACTTCAAATATTGGATATCGTAGAGGAGGAGAGAATCGGGGGTCACATTGAGCATCGCCAGGAAGATTATCAGTCGGCACTCTTCGTTGGCGAAGGTTGAAAGGGCAGAATAGGCGACAGTCGCACACTCTTCGGGGCTGAGTTTTAAGTTGTAGAGGGCGCTGAGAGCCAGAGTTACCCCCAAGACAATCGCCGAGTTTGTCATTGTCCCCTCTCTGTGTAACAGTTCTCCCGAGAGGGTTAAATTGAAAGCTCCTACGGAGTAGCCCCGGGCATTTAGGACCGAAAGGACCCCCTTAATGTAGTTAGCCCACCGATCTTCTCTCTTGTATTTGGTATTTTGTAAATTGAAGCGTTTGCGGTCGTTATGGGTAGCCATATAAAGGCGCACACTCTGATCCTCGCGCGGGGAGACGGCTACTTCCAGATAAAGTGGAGCGGCTCCACACAGGGTAAACCCTTTACAATAGTCGGCAAATTCACCTAAAAAGGTATAAATACCAGGAACCTTTACAACTATTCTCGCCCTATCCTCAAATTCTACTCTATGATGTTCCTCTATCTTTTTCATACATACCTTTTAATGGCCTAATATTAGGCCATCAGAGGAGAGATTGCAATAAAAACCGCTTCGTTAAGCCGAAGCGGTGAAATCTGCACCCTTGCAGTTTAAGGCTTTATTTATCGGAAAGCCCATATTTCTTCTTAAATCTCTCAACTCTTCCGGTTGTATCGACAAGCTTCTGCGTACCGGTAAAAAATGGGTGACAATGGCTACAAATCTCTACATTCATCTCTTTCATAGTAGATTTTGTAGTAAATTCGTTTCCACAGGCACAGGTAACTTTCGTCAATTCATATTTGGGATGAATACCCTCTTTCATATCTCTGCCTCCAATCCTTATCTGTTACCCTCTGCTACGGTATTACCTTGACAGAAGGGCTGAATTCTTTATAAACAGCTCTATTTAAACCATGCCGGTATTCATAGAGCGTAAAAACGCCTCATTATTCTTTGTTTTCTTCATTTTGTCAATGAGGAGCTCAGTCATCTCTAGGTCTTCGAGGGGGTTAATGGCGTTCCTGAGCGCCCAAATTTTAGCCCCCTCCTCCTCGGTTAATAGGAGGTCCTCACGCCTTGTGCCACTCTTCTTAATATTAATGGCAGGGAACAAACGTCTTTCTGCCATCCTCCTGTCGAGTACAATCTCATTATTGCCGGTCCCTTTGAACTCTTCGAAGATAACCTCATCCATACGCGAACCGGTTTCAATCAGAGCCGAAGCAATGATAGTAAGACTCCCTCCGTGCTCAATATTACGGGCAGCTCCCAGGAACCTTTTAGGTTTATGGAGGGCATTTGAGTCGACCCCTCCCGAGAGGATTTTGCCTGAAGCGGGAACTGTCTGGTTGTAAGCACGGGCTAAGCGCGTGATATTATCGAGTAAAATCACCACATCCCTTTTGTGTTCAACTAATCGTTTGGCCTTCTCTATGACCATCTCAGCCACTGCCACATGTCGCGTGGCTTGCTCATCAAAGGTAGAAGCAATGACCTCTCCCTTAACTGTCCGGCGCATGTCGGTAACCTCTTCGGGACGCTCATCAATCAGGAGGACCATAAGGAAAACCTCCGGATGATTAGCTGAAATTGCGTTAGCAATCTTCTGCATTAAAATGGTCTTGCCTGCCCTTGGTGGGGCTACAATTAATCCCCGCTGCCCCTTACCGATGGGACAAAAAAGATTAATAATCCGCGTTGAAATATCGCTATCTTCCGTCTCTAAATTTAGCCTGGTGTCGGGGTAGAGGGGTATCAGGGAGTCAAAGCTGGCCCTTGTGCGGGCTACTTCGGGGGCATCAAAGTTGATTGACTGGACCCTTATCATTGCAAAGTAGCGTTCAGCATCCTTGGGTGGTCTAATTTGACCCTCGACAGTATCTCCGGTTTTGAGACCCAACATCTTGATTTGGGAAATTGAAACGTAGATATCTTCCGGTCCACTGATATAGTTGTTTTGGGGAGAGCGTAAAAACCCATAGCCATCGGGGAGTACTTCAAGGGCCCCATAGGCCATTATTACACCACCATGGGTGGCATGTATTTTTAAAATTTCGACAATTAGTTCTTGCCGTTTAAGATCCATTACGACCTCTTTGGCAAGATGTAAATCGAGCGCTTTTTGTCGCAATTCGGGCAAAGTCATAACAGTCAGTTCATTTACCGTGAGGCGCGGAGCATCTGGTTTTTCAACATAGGTCTCTACCACCGCCTCCTCTGCTTGAGCTACGGACCGACGATTTTGGTAATTACCTTTCTGGTAGGTTTGCTTTTGCCGGTTGCCCTGTTTATTCCCCCCGATATAGGGTTTAGGGGTCACTTGGCGGGCAGGCTCTTCAGCAGGCACTGTTTCAGCACTCACCTTTTTAGGTGGCCTGCCCCTCTTCTTAGGCATTGGCGTCTCTTTGGCACCAACGTCTTCTCCCGCCGGTTTTACTTTAACGATTACTTGAGCAGGATTATCTCCGCTACGGCGTCTAACGACGCGTTTCGAGGCTTTCTGCTCCTCAAGAGCGAGAGAGTCGGTCTCATTAATATTTTCTGATGTCATGATTAGTCTCCGAAGCATCCCATCCCACAGGAATGGATGTTAGTGTAAATCTACTTTACTTTTCTTTGATTGCGTAGGAACTTTCTATTGGAGGATAAGCCACTCCCACGTGATACCCTAAATATATTGCCATGTTTCAGTGATGTCAAGCAACTGCTCCCCTTTAAGGTAAAAGTAACCCAGTAAAAGAGCCGCTACGGCAGCACGACGCCTAATGGAACCTCTGCCAAAACTCGTAAAATTGAGCCTAACAGCCTGTGTGGGGTATTGAAAAGAGCTAAACCCGAGATAAATTGTCCCCACAGGTTTTTCGGGACTTCCTCCCCCGTCACCGGCAATTCCTGAAACCGCTAGGGTAAAATCGACATTGGCACGCGCTCTTAATCCCTCAGCCATCTCAATAACTGCCTCATAGGAAACAGCTCCCTGCGCCTTTAGAGTGATAGAAGAAACCTTTAAGAGTTCCTCTTTGGCCGCATTGGCATAAGAGATTACCCCTCCCCAAAAATAGGCGGAGCTCCCATTGCGGTCACTGAGCAACTTACCAATTAAGCCTCCGGTACACGACTCAGCACAGGCTATTTTCTTCTGATGTGTCAAAAGGTAATCACTTAAAAGCGTAGCTCCGTCGATATCTCCACTGTACAGTAACCCCTTACCCAATTTTTTCTCAATCTTTTCAGCCATTAGTTGACGGTTAGCATCACTACCTCCATGGAGGTAGAGGCTAATGCGATGTTCTTGCACCCTGGTGCCCCACTCAATACCATCCAAGGCATACTCTTTACAGACCTCTTCCAGTTTAGATTCAGGCGTTAAAAAGCAGGAGAGTTCAAGTAGCGATTTAGTGTCAAAGCCCACTAAGGTCGCCAGTTCCGGCAGAACATGGTGGTAAAACATCGCATGCATCTCTGAAGGAACCCCCGGCAGAGCGTAGCACAAAGCATCGGCAATCTTCCCTACAAACCCGACGGCTGATCCCTTAGGGTTTTCAATGATCCGGAAACCTTGCGGAATTGTGACTTGTCTTTGATTAACGCCGTAAATCCTCTCGCCGATACGACCATAGAGTTGCTCAAAAGCACGCTCATCTTGAACCACCGGAACGCCGGCTAATTTAGCGACAATATCGCGGGTACAGTCGTCACTGGTGGGGCCTAAGCCACCGGTCAATATAATTACATCACTATCTTGAAGGGCGAGACGCAAAATTTCCGCAACCGAGCCATCATCAGGGACGATTACAATTCGTTTGACTAGATACCCAATTGCCGTCATCTCTCGCGCCAGAAGTCTTCCATGGGCATCAGCGATAACCCCTCGGGTAATCTCACTACCAATTAAGAAAATTGATGCTCTAATGGCCACTGCGGCGTCCCTTTACCCTTTTGACCACTTGCATAGCCGCCCCCAGGAGAAGCAGGGCGTAGGAGATATAAACAACAACACGTACACCAAGGTCATCATACTGTGTATAGTGGGTCATCTTGCCCCCTTTGTAGACAGGGACATCGTAGATGTGCCACCCCTTAGTGAAGGGCTCCATGGGGTCAACCACTTTACCGGTTGGCAAAATGACAGCCGTCATACCGGAGTTGGTCCCCCTGACTGTTGACTTTCGCGTCTCGATTGAACGGAAAACAGCCATCGCCATATGTTGCATTTCAGCCGAAACTGCCCCTGACCAACTATCGTTAGTCATGTTGACAATCACATCGGCCCCATTACGGACAAACCCACTGGTTAGGTAACCATAAACGTCTTCAAAACAGATTGGGGTAGAAAAGCGTACCCCTTCGGCCGTCTCAAATACAACAGGGTCGTAGCCGGTCTCCCACCAGTTGTAATCGTTAGCCAGCAAGAGGTTGTAGAGCCAAGGTAACTGTTTTTCATAGGGGAAATGTTCCGTAAACGGCACTAGGTGTTGCTTCCTGTAGGTCTCTTTTATCTGGCCATTCTCAAACATAATTACCGTGTTGTAATCCTTCCGGTTCCACTGTCCATCTTCGGTTAAAGGAGGGCTGTTTTCATCATCTAAGACCCCTTCTGGGTTCCCTGTTAACAGGGGGACCGGCAAAGACTTCCCAAAGGCCACAAATTCATCAACCAACTTGGCCGTCTCTTCATCAGTTTTGAAGGTTGTATGCCAGTATACTGAGGGGACAAAGGCCGTTTCAGACCAAATTATCATGTCAGGATTCTTTTGGAGCGCCTGCAAACTCATAGTTCTGAGGTTGTTAAAATTCCGCTTGTAGGTTTCATAGCCCCCCTTCCACGAGTCTGCGCTATGTTGGATTGTAGCTACCCGCCACGTGATATCACTGGGAGTTTTCGACCATACCCCTAGTTTAATAAAGCCAAAAGTAAAGACAAATATTAAAATTGCCCCATAGATGATAACTGTCGGAAGGTGATTCTTTAGCTCCTCTAAGAGAGATTTTTTCTCCCTTCTAAAAAAGTCTGCCACAAAGTTGCCCAGGAAAATTTGGGGTAGAATCATCACAAAAGTGATTCCCCAGATTCCTGAAAACTCTGCTATCTGGATGAAGGGGAGAAACTCATAGGCAGCATAGGCCAGTGTTCCATAAGGATAGCCGGCAAACCATGATTGGCTCAAATAGGCATAGGCTACCCAGATCAGGGCCTGTACTACAAAGCCGTAGCGCTTGAACCACCTCTCTCCTGCCTTTAGAGCCGGAAAGAGCATTACCATCTCTCCCCCTTTAATTATGGGGACCAAGAGGATTGCCAAAGGGTGGAATGTCGATAACCAATAGTTAAAGAAGGTATAGAAGACAAAGCCGAAAAGGAAACCATAGAAGGGAATTGCCTTCCAAGAGGTGTTCCTTATAACGGCGAATAGAGGAATTAGAGCAAAAAACCCAATCACACCGATTCCTCTATCCGTTAAAAACCCAGGAAAGGCGAAAGAATAAACTAGTGCAGTCACTACTAGAACTGCAATTTCAAGACAATAGGTCTTAAAGCCCCTCTTTATTAGTAAATTCACGGCTCTATTCAACTATTCGTCGCTCTTATCGCGTAGCTCCCAAACCGACTCTTTTAACTCTTTTCCAGGTCTAAAGACAGCAACACCATGGGTGTCGACAGCGACAATCTCACCTGTCTTCGGGTTACGGGCCCTTTCACGCCCCTTTCTGGTGCGCACTTCAAAGGTGCCGAATCCACGCAACTCTATTACTCTATCCTTAATGAGTCCCGCCTTCACCTCTTCAAAAAACTCATCTATGACGGCGTGAACGTCCGGGCGTTCTAGGCCCAGCTTCATCTGAATATTATCAACGATTTCAGCTTTGGTTAATTTTTCATTTGCCATGGATTAACTCCTTTTTTAACTATCAATTACTCAGCGTTGTTGAGAGCATTCAACTGTGCCTGTAGGCGAGACTTTTTCCTAGATACCGTATTGCGGTGGTAAACACCCTTACTACCACTCTTATCGATCAATTTAATAGCTACATTAAATTTTTCAGTGGCAAGTTCTTTATCGTTTGCCTGCACAGCAAGCTGGAATTTTTTCACGGCTGTGCGAATGGCACTTTTTGTCTCCCGATTTCTAAGCCTTCTGGCTCTATTTTGGCGCTCTCTTTTAGCTGCCGAGTCGTATTTCAACACGCATTACCTCCAACGGTTTTCAATTATATAAGTTCAAGGGAATTACTCGTATCTCTGAACCAACGATTACAAAAAATATCATACTCTCTAATTACGGTCAAGACAATACTATGCCTCAATTTGACCTAATTTCTCTTAAGTATTCTCGGCTAATTTCCCAGTGGTTTGTCCCAGAGTTGTATTCAAGGGCTGAAAAAGGGAGACTCATCAAATTCCCTTCAGGCCCGGCAAGGGTGAGCTTTCGCGTTAGGATATTAACTTCAATAACTTTCATCGACTCCTTTTCAATTCTCAGTCGATACCCCTCTTGTGGTAAATTCTCCCGCTCCTGAGCATAAAAATCGTATTCATAGGAGAGACAACACAGGAGACGACCACAAGGACCCGAGATTTTTGTCGAATTTAAGGAGAGGTTTTGTTCCTTGGCCATTTTAATTGAAACAGGGTTCAATTTGTCGGTAATCGCATGGCAACAATAAGCGCGCCCACATACCGCCAACCCTCCTAAGAGTCTCGATTCATCACGAACTCCAATTTGGCGCAGCTCAATTCTTATTCTGAAAATGGAGACAAGGTCTTTGACCAATTCTCTAAAATCGACCCGATTCGCCGCTGTAAAAAAGAAAATTATTTTAGGCTCTCCAAACAGGTAATGGGCTGAAACCAATTTCATATCGAGGTTATGGGCATTAACCTTCTCTAAACAGAGGCTCAACGCCTCTTTTTCCATCTCTTGAAGCTCTAAAAACCGATTGTAATCATCGTCGGTGGCAATACTCTCTATCCACTCAACATTGTCTCCTATAAAAACCGGGAGCTCTTCTTCAACACTCTGCGGGCACACAGCCGCCTGAAAAGAGGAGGAGCCGGGCTGGTAGGTCTCTTGGCTTCTCGCCGGCCCCACTACAACTGCGTAATCAAGACCATACTTGGTGGGTCCTATTACATGGGTCCCTTTGAGCAACAAATCAGGAGAGGCACACACGGCCACCTCTTTTGATGAGGGGTTTTTTATGACATAGAGGTAGCCTTTAGAAGGCTTTTCTTTTTTTTGGTTCTCCTGTACAGAGTTAACACCAGCCGATTTGTTTTTTGCCATGTATATCCTTATTTGCTTTACCTGAAAAGCATTACTTTTTAATCAATTTAATAAACGTTAGCACGAACAATCTCAATTGTCAAATATTCTCGCAGTGTCAACTAAAAACAAATCTAACTTGACGACCCACCGCCTTCATGTTATCTTCAGGTAGAGTCTTTTGAGGACATTTTTCTAATCACTATCAGGAAAAAATATGAAATTATTTGATACTCATGCCCATATCGGCCTGATACATGAAGACCAGATGGAGCAATTGCTCATCGTACAACTCGCGAAAAGAAAATCTGTGAAGCACATTCTCAGTATTTGCAATAGTCTGCACGATTTTGAGCAAGTCTACAAAAATCTTAAAACAGCTTCGGGTGTCTACCACGCCGTCGGAGTCTCCCCCTCTGAAGTAACCAATCCCGGTCTGAACTGGGAGCAGAAATTGATCAATTTTTCCAAACTTGAGAGGGTGGTTGCCTTAGGAGAGATTGGCCTCGATTACTACCGCAATTATGGGGATAAAAACTCTCAAGTTGAGCTCTTTATCCGCCAACTCGACATAGCGAGAAGTTTAAAGCTCCCCGTGGTTATCCACAATCGAGAAGCGGGTCGTGACATCCTCGACATCTTGAAGAGCCGCCTTGGTGAAGAGGGGGGTATCTTCCACTGTTACAGCGAAGATTGGCTCTACGCCATGGAGGCGCTAGACCTCCCAATGTTCTTTTCCTTTGCCGGCAATATTACCTATAGAAACGTAAGACATCTGCATGAGACGATTGTCAACCTCCCCCTCGAACGCATTTTGATTGAGTCTGAGAGTCCTTTTATGGTCCCATCAGCCTACAAGGGGAAACGCAATAAGCCGGCCTATTTGGTTGAGACGGCTCAAGCTGTGGCTGACTTGAAAGGTTTAACCCTTGAAGAGACGGCAGAAGCACTCTATGCCAATAGTATAAAAGCTTTCCACCTCAGTGAAAATAGTTAAACTACTATGGAAAACGCCCTTTTTAGAGACACCTCTATCGGTCCCGTGCTGATAGAGGGAAACCTATTTCTTGCTCCCTTAGCCGGTTATACCGATCGCGCTTTCCGCTCCATTTGTCGCCAATGGGGCGCCTTTTTTGCTTATAGCGAAATGGTGAGCTCCGAAGGACTCGCCAGAGATAGCGTCAACACTGCAGCTCTCATGCAACGGGGCACAGAAGAGCAACAGCTAGGCATCCAAATCTTCTTGAATGATGCCGCAGTAGCACAGCGGAGTCTCCCCTCGCTCTTAAAAGCCAACCCCACGGTAATAGATATCAACTGCGGATGCCCGGTCCCTAAAGTGGTAAAAACCGGATCTGGCTCAGCTCTTCTCAAAACACCCCAAAAGATCTACGACATTGTTCAAGTTCTCACCCAAGAGACCACAATACCGGTATCGGTTAAAATAAGAACAGGGTGGGACCACTCCTGTATTAACTATCTAGAGACAGCCGACGCCGCTTTGAGTGGCGGGGCTTCGATGTTAACCATGCATGCCCGCACTAAATCTATGGGTTATAGTGGAAAGGCCAACTGGCAGGCTTTGAAAGAGTTAAAACTCTTCATCGCCAAACACTACCCCACAATCCCGCTGTTCGGTTCAGGGGACCTTTTTAGTGCCAAAGATGCCCAAAAGATGCTGCTAGAGACTGGCGTTGACGGTGTGATGTTTGCCCGCGGAGCAATGGGGAATCCCTTTATCTTCAAAGAGACCATCCATCTACTAACAACGGAGGAAGAGTTACCTCCAATTTCCTTAGAGGTGAAAATAGAGACCCTCAATAAACACCTTTACCTCTTAGGACAAGATATTGGCGAGGAACAAGCCTGCCGCCAAATGCGCAAACATGCTCCCGCGTACCTCTCGGGAATCCCCCACGCTAAAAAAGCCAAACAGCTGATTAACCAAGCCTTGAGCTACGCCCAGTATGCTGAGGTAACGCGCCAGATAATCGAGGGTTAGTTGACCTTATCGTTTGTTACATGTTAATTTAGCTATGTCTTTCAGAGGAGAAATCATGCGAGTTTTAGTATTGGGTTCCGGTGCAAAAGACCATGCCATGACTTGGTTATTTTCCCAGAGTAAGCTTATTAACGGATTGTTTGCTGCCCAGGGAAATGTTGGCACAGCCTCAATAGCCCAAAACCTTCCTGAGGTAAACCCTTCATCACCTGAGTCGGTTTATGCCGCCTGTGTTAAATATGGAATCAACTTTGTTTTTGTAGGGACTGAAGCGCCTCTTTTCACGGGGGTGATTGACTACTTAAACAACCGTGGAATCGATACCTTTGGGGCACCGGGGAATGCCCTAAAACTGGAAGGGGACCGCTACTTTGCCCGCACCTTTAGCGACCGTCACAAAATCCCCACTCCCCCCTCCCACCTTTTCTCCGATGAAAAGTCCCTCTCAAAATATCTCCTGGCTAATCCCGGTAAGAATTTTGTCCTTAAACGTAATGCCATGGCACCGAGTAGAATAATGATTGACTCAAGCGACTACACTGCCTTGATGAACTTTGGGAAAGGAATTCTGAAAACCGATAACCTCTTAGTTGAGGACCATATCGATGGGCTACCGATTACCATCACTGTCTTCACCGATAACAACGGTTATCTGATGCTGCCAATCTGCTCTGAATACACCAAGAGTGAAGTTGGCGATACGGGCTCCCCAACCGGTGGAATGGGTGCTATTTGTCCCGTCCCTTTACGAGAAGAGATTCAAAACCAGTTAAATGAGACGATTATTAACCCGACATTGAGGGGGATGCAAGCCGAGAAGTTCGCTTATAAAGGGGTATTGACCTTTAGCATAATACTGGCTGAAGAGGGACCCTTCTTGGTTGATTACCACGTAAGGTTTAACGATCCGGCCACCCAAGCTATTGTCCCTCTGATTAAATCGGACATTGTCGAGATTTTGAATGGGATGAAAAACGATACCCTTAAAGAGTTCTCTCTGGAGCTCTCCAACAAGTCGGCAGTCTCAGTGGTCGTTGCCAGCCAAGGCTACCCGGACGCCCCGGCTATCGGTCAAGTTGTTCAACCCCTACCCAACATAATCGGCAACAATCTTTTAGCCAACAAACCCCGCATTTTCTGGGGAGCAGTAATGGAGAAAGAGGGCGAAGCCGTCACTATCGGGGGACGTAATGTCACAATTGTGGGAGTAGGAAACAACATTATTGAAGCTAATGAACAGGCTTACCGTTACATAGATACCATCAAATTTAAAGGTGCTTGGTACCGTAAAGATATTGGCAATAAATTCTTTGAGAGTTAATAAAAGGTGCCACCTGGCACCTTTTTTGTTAGATATCGAGGGGAATTAACTCCTCAGTAACCACCAATTCTTCCTCCACAGGCGATAACGACAATATGGTGGGAGGTTCATAATGTTCAAGCCAGAGGCTCTGATCTAGCCCCGCTGCAAAAACGGGCAGGCTAATTAAGACCATACTTTCCCCGATCGGGACACTAAACTTCTTTACAATAACATGCTCTTCAAAATTGCGATCGGTGTAGGTCACGGTCAATTTATGCCTCTGACCCATCACAACGGCTTTATCCCTGTCCCGAGGGCCGAGCTCTAGGGTCTCCCCTTTAGCGACTTGCACCTCAACAATTTGAAATGCATTGTAAGTTGTGCCGTCGATTTCAACACTCTTATTATCTAATAGGATAGTGTGTTCTTTGCCCACTATGAACATAATGACACCTAAGAGGATCACTAACACGACTACTGCTAACTGGATGAGTCTTCTCTTAATCATCGGCGAGCCTCCTGGCGTCGAGTTGTTCCTGAGCAAGCAGTCGCCCGGCACGGGAGCGCGTATGCCTTTTTCTTATCTCGTAGAGAACCAGAGCTAATGTGATAACCCCGTAGGAGACAAACACCCTAAAAAACTCACCCAATTGGGCTTGGCCTATCAAGTTCTTGCCTGCCATAGGGGAGACGATGAACATGAGGTGGAAAAGGGCAACTCCTAAGAAGACGTTCCCAATACTGGCCCTGTTAACCGAGGCGCCTCCTACAAGGAGAGCGGCAATCGAGAACATTCCTATCTGCATGTGGGAGTTGTAGGTGTTTAGCGTTCCCATGTTCTGCAGGTAGATAATCATGCCGTAACCGGCAAGGATCGTTGAAATTACAATCGAGACGATACGGGTATGCTCCACCCTGATACCGGCCGCTCGGGCTACCTCCATGTCTTGTCCCACAGCCCTCATGTCTTGTCCAAGCTTCGATTTCTTGAACCACACAATGAAGAGGCATAGCAGGGCAATTACCGCTAAAGTCATTACCGGAATGCTGATGCCAAAAATTCTAATGGCTAAAAGGTTATCCAGTGAGCGGCGCATCCTGATGAGGTTAACGGTATTACGGATCCCATACCCCCGGGGTAATACCAGTGCCGGGTCTTTTATGGGGATTACCGGACCCATGCCGTAGAGGACTATCAACTGGTAGACTCCATTAATGAAGAATCCAATTATGTAGGAGGTGACCATTTCCCTCCCTTTGGCCATATTCAAGATCTTACCACACATCCATCCTAAAAGAGCCGATATCGGTGTAGAGATTATCATGGCCAAAACCATGCCAGGAATCCCGGCGATGGCCCAGTCGGTCACAAAGATTAGGCCAATTTGGCCGGCCATGGCCCCCAGCGTCATTCCAAAGTTTAGCCCCATCCCCGCCATAATTGGGATTAACAGCGAAATAATTAGGAAGCTGTTACGGGCAATTCTGACAATAATCTCTTGCCCTAAATAATTCATGGAGTAACCGGAAAAGATTATTCCGATGGCACCTATGATTAAGAAAAGGATGGGAACTGCATTCTTCTCTAAGACATTAAGGGTCTTTTCCCATCTTGTTTCACGTAATTCACTCATCGGCTCACCTCCGATTTCCTAGTCAAGGCATACAAGATCATCCCATTGGAGACGACTATTCGAATTACCTCAGACATGTCAGTGTGGATAACGGCATTCATAACCGAGGGGGTCATTGTCAATATTCCTTGGAAGAGGAAGGTTCCCACAATTACATTCATAATTGAGGCTTTGTTAACCGAAGCCCCTCCTATCAAAATCGCCGATACAGCGGGGAGCGCCATATAAAAAGGCCCCATGTAGAGCTGTATAAAACCGAAACTCTGCTGGTAGACTATAATCCCCACGGCAGCTAACCAGGTCGACATCACCACCGAAAGCGTTCTAATCCGGTCGATACTAATGCCGCTCGCCCGTGCAAAAACAGGGTTCGAGCCGACAGCCGTCATAGCTGTACCGGTCTTAGTATGGAGAAAAGCCCACACTAAGAAGGCTATAAGAGCGAAGAATAGGATCATTCCGGTGGGGAAGACAAACCTCTCTCCAATCCTAAACTGCAGGAAATTGTTGAGGGCGTGTAGATAGAACCCTTCAGTTGAGATTGTGGTCCTCAACCCTTTCCCGGCATAACCCCAAACCATCGTTGGGTGTCTGTAGGGCAACAGTAACCACATCATACACATGAAGGCGACTGAAGAGAAACCAACATAGGTGGCGATTATCATCTCGCCCCCTTTAACTTTATTTAGGAGTTTACCGTAACCCCATCCAAAAAGGAGACCAAAAGGGGTCGCGCAAACTAAAGCCATAAAGAAAGAGAGTCCTCCGGTAAAGCCCAGTTCGATTGAGAGGGTCCCCCCCAACAACCCCGCCATAATCCCCAAAGGCAAGCCGAAATTGAGTCCTGTGCCCGAATGGATCATCGGGACCATTGCCAAAACAAGAACGCTGTTCATTCCAAAACGGATAATCGTATCACTCAAAGAGGCCCCAATTCTGACTCCCACAAAGGGGGCAATAATGAATAGTGAGAGGAGAAAAAGTCCTATGATGATACGTGGCCAACCAAAAGAATTTAAAAACCTACGAATACTAACCATTGTGGCCTCCCCTATTCTCCCCATTGGGCTCTTTACCTACCATCAATAGGCCGAAATCGGTGGCATCGGCCTCGGGGGGTAACACTCCGGCGACCTTGCCATCGGTAATAATGGCAATGCGATCGCAGATGGAACGTAGCTCCTCAAGTTCAGATGAGATCATTACTATCGTCACCCCCATCACTTCGTTGTAATGACGAATTGTCTCTAATACTAAAGATTTTGCCCCGATATCGATACCCCTGGTGGGCTCTGAGACGAATAACAATTTGGGCTCCACGGCAAAAGCTTTGGCTAGACAAATTTTCTGCTGATTGCCACCAGACAACTCTTTAGTAACCTGTTTTGTTCCGGTACATTTGATATCCAGTGATTTTATATATTGTTGGGCAACAGCCTCAATTTCCTGCTCATTGCGCCATTTAATAAGTCCCTTAAGGTACTTCTTGAGATATTTTTCTTGGATTTGCATCGCCGTAAAGACAATATTCCAATCCAAAGGCTCATCGAGTAAGAGCCCTACTCCACGACGGTCTTCGGAGACAAAGGCCATCCCTGAGTTCAAGAACCGACGAGGCTGGTTAAGGGGTAATGGCTCCCCTTCAAAGAAAATCTCTCCTCCGGCGGGGAAAAGCCCCATAGCCCCGTTGGGTAGGCCCAATTTACCTTGGCCTGCCAACCCTCCAATGCCTAAAATTTCTCCTTTGTGGATATCCAGAGAGACATCTTTAACGGTCTCCCCCGGCATATCGACCCAAAGATTCTTTAGGGAGAGGATTACCGGTTGCCCTTTATAATCGTAATCGCGACGTCTCTCTTTAGACTCCACATTACGACCAACCATCCAGCGGGCTACCTCTTTAATTGTCAAATTTTCCGATGGGACGTTCTTTATGATCATCCCGTCCCGCATTACCATCACCGAGTCACAAACATCGATTACCTCTTGCAAACGGTGAGAAATGAAAATAATGGCAATGCCCTCCTGGGCTAGATTCTTCATAGCATTAAGGAGGATATCGGCCTCTTTTTCGGTAAGGACAGCTGTTGGCTCGTCAAGAACCAGCAACTTAATCTCATCCTTACTCAACTCTCTGGCAATTTCAGTAAACTGTTTGTAGCCTACCGGCATATCGGAAACCTTCATTTCCGCCTCGAGATTTACTCCCAATTTGGCTATGGCTTTTGCCGACCTCTCGTGCATCTCCTTACGGTCAATTCTGTCGAGACGATCGCCAAAAACCTCAGATATCAAGGTCCGATTCTTCGGTTCTCTATTGAGCAAGATATTCTCTGATGCCGTGAAATCGGGCAATAGGGAGAACTCTTGGTGAACCATCCCTATCCCATCAGCCAAAGCATCAAAAGGTGTCAGGTAACGCACCCTTTTCCCGTTGAGAATTACTTCACCTCCATATCCCCCGGTTTGGACAATCTCTTCCATTCCAAAGAGGATTTTCATTAAGGTGGTTTTCCCTGCTCCGTTTTCGCCTACAAGGCCTAAAATTTCGCCCGGCTTTAGAGTAAAGTTGATATCGGTGAGGACTTGGTTGCCGTAGAAATCTTTACTAATATTGCGCATTTCCAATAACGGAGCGCCTATTGTCTTCATAAATTTTCCTTCACTCGCAAAAAGGGCGCCCTCCGCAGTAGCGCAGTACACCCTTTTCACTTACTGTCAATCCAATTGTAGGAAGGAGGCAAAGCCCCCCTCCTCGCAGATCATCCTATTTGACCAAGAAGTATTTTTCAGGAACCACAACCTCTGGAGTTCCCATATACCCCTTACCCATCATGTAGGTATCTTGGTAGATTAAAACGTGGTTGCGGGCCCTCACACCGGTAGTTGCATCGGTGTAGAAGCTACCATTCCACTTAGCTCCGGGGGTGAACTCACCATAAGCTCTCATAATATCGCTGAGCTTGGTTAATTCAGATTTGCCCTCAATGACGTTGATGGCGTGCTGAGCCAAAGCTGCAGTTGTAGTGAGGCCATAAGAATAGGCCCAAGTACCAAATCTTCCGGCACCGCCTTTGTCTACAATGGCTTTCTCTACTTTCTTCAAGATTGCGTTAAAATCACCGGCCTCTGCCGAGAGGTCAAGCCCGAGAGCTCCAGGATAACCCATGAGTGGTGAAGGTAGGTCAGCTTCGATGAAGTAGCCACCATAGGCTAACAACTGTTTGAGTAGGGGCTCGGTGTGGGCATCATTAGTACAGAAGTAGGCGGTATTCTTGCCGTACTTCTCAACCCATGCAGGAACCTTCTCGAGGATGTACTGCTGAGCACCGGCAATACCAACGTCGCTGACTGGGTCTGGAGCAGTCTCCAGTACAAATGTCATCCCAAACTCTTCACAGGTAGCCTTCATAATCGCAGCACGGCGACTGAGTGTCTCATAACTCATGTGGCGGGGGAAAGAGATATGGACAAAAGTGTCGACTCCCAAATCCCTAGCAGTTTTAATAATGAGGTATCCACGAGCAACGAAGTCGTTGTTAACGGCTAAATCAGCACCGGTTTGGATAACACCGGGGTCTTCATGGGCCTCACCGGCAATTAAAATGATGTCGGGTCTTCTCTCTTTAACTCTACGGAAAGCCTCTGTGGTTCCAGGTACAGATTGGTTAACAATAATAGCTTTCATTAAAGGATCGTCGGCTAAACCGTTAATTTGACTGATTGTGGTTTCAGCCTCATCCATGAAGTTATCAGGATAAGTTACATGCTGAATTTTACCACCGGAACTAACCGATCCGTACTTGCTAATCATTAACTCTGCTCCCCGCAGATCATCTTCAGACTGAGATACTGTTCCGGTGACTATACCGATATGGAAGTCATCAGCAGCTACCTCCTTGGCTGCCTGGGCAAATAACAGGCCACCCAAAACGGCCATTACAAGGACAATAGATAAAATCTTTTTCATACTGCCTCTCTCCTTTAGTGTATTCAGTGATTTTCACTGACGTTTAGTCTACCACATAGTCAAAAAAGAAGACAACTGAAAGGGTCCAAATTAATAAATATTTAATAAATTTTCACACTTTTGTATAAATAGTATAGGATTAAGCCCTCTGACGCCTAAATTCATAGAGGAAAATAGCTGAAGCGACACTAACGTTTAGCGAATCTATGTGCCCCGAAGTAGGGATGGAGACAATATAGTCACATTTTTGTCTTATCAGTTGCCCTAGCCCTTTCTCTT
>JBAYSE010000024.1:0-17152 GCA_041676265.1 Sphaerochaetaceae bacterium | reverse complement strand
TAGATTTTAATCCCATCAGTAAAACAGTTCTACCAAATAGGGATACTAAGGAACTATACGCTAAACTGAAAACGATTTTTGATAAAGCTTACCATCAAAATAGTGCTATTTTTGATCTACTGTTTGCCTTTAACGAGCAATACCCTTTCGACTGATTGGCTTCTCTTAATTAGGAAGATTTACTTAAACTTCCGGTAGGGGCTATCTATATCATTAGTGAGAGGCACTTCGTACTTTAAGCGGTCCCCTCTGACAATAGAGCGGGTAACCTCATAAACTTCGTTGTTCTCAAGAGAAGCTATCCTCTCAACAGCGAAGGCTAGTGTCCCCACCGGACATTCCAAAAGAGAAGAAGTTTTTTTATCGGTCTGTGTCACTTCATACGACTCATAACCGTGATGCGGTAAAACGCCACACTCACTGGTTAAGATTGAGTAAAGTGAGTCTTCTTCCAAACGCTGGGCGGTTAATACGGGACAAATACTGTAGGGAATATAGGTGTGTTCTAGAAGGAGTGGCACTCCATCGGCTTTACGAACGCGGTAAATATCATTGACCTTGAAGTTTGTTCCCTTCACTTTAAAGGCTTGCATTAGCTCAAAGTCGGCTTCAATAACCGAGAATTTAATCACCTTGGAGGAGGGCGTCATACCGGCCAGAATTGTCTGAGTAGTGAAACTATAGAGTGAGTTTACATTTTTCTTTAACTTCAGGTTGGCAACAAAAGTCCCCAACCCCCTGCGCCTGTAAACCAACCCCTCTTTCTCTAGTTGGGCAAAGGCTTGGCGCACTGTGGAGCGACTGATGCCAAAAAACTTACACAACTCGGCCTCTGAAGGGAGTTCATCATTAATGTTAAGCGCTCCCGAATTAATGCTTTGACGGACAATGAGGACGAGTTGATGGTAGAGGGGATTTTCATCCATTTTATCTAGCTCGTAAGAAAAAATTGGATTTTTTGAGCTGTGGTTAATGTCGTTATTTTCAAATTCCCCTGCCACAAATTCTCCCCTTACAAACTTTGTTATTCTCGCAGTATTATCTTGATTCATACCATAAAATTGGTTCTATCTCAATCACCCCTTACTTTAAGGCTGAATCGATCAGTTGTACCCCCTTTATTAAAAGTCGGGGTATATGGAGAGTCCCCTTCCAGTGAGACCCCTTGTTGGGCAGGCTCACCGAGCCATCCCGATGTAGGTAACCAAACCACTCACCAAATTCATAATCTGGAAAGTGGGCAAAAGTCCATTCGTGTACCTCTTCATAAAACTTAAAGTACTTCTCGTCTTTTGTAACTATATAAGCCAGTAAGAGGGCGTAGAGGGTTTCTGTATGGGGCCACCAATACTTCATATCCCACTCGACATGGCTCGAGGGTTTGCCCTCTAGGTCCACGAAGGAGAAAAGCCCCCCGTATTCGTCATCCCACCCCCTATCTAAGGACCAATCGATTATGTTTAAGCCAATCTCAACTAAGTCACTGTCGCCCCGCTGGAGGCCTTCCTGCATTAAAAACCAGGCTGTTTCAATAGAGTGACCGGGGTTAATGTTGCGCCCTTCAGGAGTATCTATAATAGAGCCATCTATAGCGACCATCTCAAGAAGCGCCCCCACTTCAGGGTGTAGAAAGTGCATTTTAACATCTTCAATACAGGTATCTATGACAGCATCAACCTCATTAGAATTGCTTTGAGTTGTTCGATAGACTTGAGCTGTTGACATTAGCAACATCGGTGTAGACAAACTCCTCGCTTTAAAGTTCTCGGGGTAAAATTTAGGCTCTCTCTTTTCAGGATGGTTGTAAAGGTCGCAAATTAGGGCAAAAGTGCTATCGGCTAATTGTTTGGCTACCGGGTCGGCAGTGGCTAAATAGTATTCAGAAAATCCTATTACCCCAAAAGATTCCGTGAACCAATAGCGTCTTTTACGTAACCGCCCTCCCTGTTCATTCACGAGGAAGTACATACTGCCATCTTTATCAAAACAGTGGTCTTTCACAAAATCAAAACCGAGTCGAGCCGCCTCCAAATGCTTCTCATCCCTGCTAATTTCCCTATAAAGTTTGGAAAAAAACCAGATTGCCCTATTCTGCAGCCATACGGCTTTATCGGGGGAGAGGATCGAGCCATCACGGTCGAGGTAGTTGTAGTACCCTCCATGCACTTTATCCAATGAGTGATTCATCCAAAAAGGGGCAATATCGTTGAGCAAGAGCCTTTTATAAGTGTCACGTAACTGAATTAACCTTTTCGTTTGTAACATCTTTACCTCCTATTTCTTGTAGGATACATCAAACCAGACTGCAAAGAGGAGGATGAGACCTTTTACTACATCCTGCCAAGCAGCTGTCATGTTCATTAGACTCATTCCGTTAGCGAGGCTGGTCATAACCAAAGTTCCGACCATTGCCCCAAAGAGTTGTCCTCTCCCGCCGGCCAGACTTATCCCTCCGATTACACAGGAAGCAATCGCATCAAGCTCAAAGCCATTGCCGGCATTAGGGGTAGCTGTTGCCAAACGAGAAGTTAAAATGTTCCCCCCTAAGGCTGAGAGGAGACCCATCAGCATAAAGACGCGCATATAGATCCGTTTTATGTTTATTCCCGAAAGTTTGGCGGCAACTTGGTTCCCGCCTACAGCGTAGACATAACGACCATATTTAGTTTTGTTGTAAATAAAGGCAAAAAGGAAATAGAGCACTATAAGGATCACCACAGCTAAGGGCAAGCCTTGGTAAGAGTTTAAACTCACGACAAAGAGGGCAACAAAAAGGAGTACTACCGTGTATTTTATACCTGCCATGAGCGCCGAGGAGATATTAAATCCGTAGGAGAGGCGTTTTTTGCGTTTACTTAAATCTGAGATAATAAACAAAACAACCACAATCGCCCCTATGACGATACTTACCCATCTAGGCAGGTACCCTTGCCCAAAAATAGCAAATTGGTGATTAGATATTGGTATTGAGCACCCATTGGTGATTAATACGGTTATACCTCTGAAGATCATCATACCCCCCAGGGTAACGATAAAAGCGGGCACCCCGCGGTAAGCAATCCAAAACCCCTGCCACATGCCTATCAAAAGGCCAAAAATTAGTGAGATGAAGAGGGCCAGTATATAATTCACGCCCACTTGTTCCAATAATATTCCGGTAATTGCCCCTGTTAAGCCAACAACCGACCCTATCGATAGGTCAAAGACACCAGAGACTAAACAACCCACCATCCCTATTACCAAGACTCCCATTATTCCGGTTAGGCGGAAAAGGTTAGAGATATTACGCATCGAAAGGAAAGTCCCGTGGGTTAAAAGTGTAAAGAGGAGCCAAATTACGATTAATGCACCTACCATTGCAAACGACCTTAGACGCACATTGATGGTTAGTGTTCTCTTTTTATTCTGTATTGTTTTTTCTTCCATTTCTTACCCCTTAAACCTCGTAGCAAATTGCATTATTTTCTCTTGAGTTGCCTCTTCGTGCATCAACTCCCCTGTTATTTTCCCTTCACACATTACAAAAATTCGATCGGCCATACCCATAATCTCAGGCATCTCTGAGGAGATCATAACAATAGCGACCCCCTCCTCAATTAATTGATTCATAATGTTGTAGATATCGTGTTTGGCCAGTACATCAATACCCCTTGTAGGTTCATCAAGGATTAAAATCTTGGGACTAGCCATCAGGGATTTAGTGATGACCACCTTCTGCTGGTTCCCCCCACTAAGGCTCTCTACCAGTTGTTCCAAACTTGAGTACCTTAGTGAAAATTTTTCAGCATATTCTTTGGTCCGGTGAATTGCCTCATTTTCATCAACAGCCCCGAGGCGAGTCGTTAATTGGGTTAGATTTGCCAGCGTAGAGTTGTTGATAATATTCAAACAGGCCACCAGTCCATGTTCCTTGCGATTCTCTACAACCAACCCTAGCCCCTTTTTAATAGCGTCATAGGGGGTAGATATCGTCAATTTTTCGCCTTCCAAATATATTTCACCTGTTATCTCATAGTTATCATAAGAGCCAAACATCGCCATGAAGAGTTCGGTCCTCCCGGCACCCATCAATCCTGAAAAGCCTAGAATCTCCCCTTTCCTAACGGAGAAACTGACATTATCGACTAAGGTTTTGGGAATGCCGGGGTCAAAGACTGTGAAGTTCTTCACTTCCATGACAACCTCTGACCCTTGGTGGGGAACACGGGGATATTTTTTTAAAAGTTCTCTGCCCACCATATGGGTAATTATCTCAGCTTCACTAAACTCTTCGATCGGCCCGCCGGCGACACTCCGCCCATCTCTTAAGATAGTCAGGGAGTCACTGATTTCACGCACGCGGTGTAACTTGTGAGAGATGAATATTGAGGTTACCCCCTCTTTTTTAAGCCCTCTGATGATATCAAAGAGGATTACCACATCGGTGTCAGAGAGAGCTGAAGTGGGTTCATCAAAAATTAAAATTTTAGCATTTTTGGAGAGGGCGCGGCAAATTGCAACAATTTGTTGTTGCCCAACCCTCAACTGTTCTACCAAAACCTCAGGGCTAATATCTGCATGTAGCCTAGCGAGAAGTTGAACCGCATTTTTATGCATTAAATCGTGGTCAATAACACCACGTTTACCCGGTTCATAGCCTAAATAGATATTCTCGCTCACCGTCATACTAGGTATTAGCTCCAGTTCTTGATAAATAATACAGATACCCGCGTCTTCTGCTTGCCTTATATCCTTAAACCAACACTCTTGACCCTCAAGGGTGATGACTCCTGTATACTCCCCCACAGGGTAAACGCCTGCCAATATCTTCACTAAAGTCGATTTCCCGGCGCCATTTTCCCCCACAATTGCATGCACATCCCCTTTTTTGATGGAACAATTCACATCTTTAAGGACTCTTACGCCAGAAAAAGATTTGTTAATATCTTTAAAGGTTAGAAAATCTTGCTTGTCCACCTATCTCTCCTTTTTTGCGCCGGTAGAATTGAGAGCCATCCTCCGATGGCTCTCTAATCTAAATCCTTACTGTGGCCATTGGCTCCTAGGAACATTTTTATAAACATCTTCCAGTTTGTAAATGTTTTTACCAATGACAATGTCATAAATAGTTTCCGGGGTAATCTTACTGGCCGAGAGCAGGACTGCCGGAATTGTTTCGCCGGCAACTTCAATAGTCCCATTTACGGCGGCATGGTCAACGCCCATAGCCAAATCGACAGCTGCATCGACGGCTGCTTTGGCAATAATATCGTGCTCAAAAAGCATCGTCATGCTCTGGGTCCCCTCAGCAATTCTTTGCAGTGCTGCCAAGTCTCCGTCCATTCCGGTTACATAGACCTTTCCGGCTAACCCTTGCGCTTTGAGGGCTTGGATACAGGCTCCAGCCATGGTATCGTTTTCTACCAATACTGCTTGGATATCGTTATTTTGGTTTGTGAGGGCATTTTCCATATTAGCCATTGCGTTTTCTGCTGCCCAAGTCTTAATGTGTTGCTCGAATACTACCCTGATATCACCTGTATCAATTTTAGGTTGAATTACGTTGTAGAACCCCTCTTTCAACTGATAAGAGACGTTATCACCCGAGTCCCCCGCAATAATTACATATTTCCCTTGGGGGACTTTCTCAACAGCGCTCTTGGCCATATCTTCACCGACTAACACAAAGTCGTTACCGACAAACATGGTGAGCCCCTTGCCATCGATCAGCCGTAAGTAAGAGACGACGGGGATTCCCGCCTCTCTGGCAGCATTGACACTCGACTGCATGGCATTCACATCTTGGGGGCCAACAATTAGACAATCGATTCCCTGGGTAATCAAGTTCTCAATCTGTTGGTTCTGCATGTTAACATCCGTATCTGCATCCTGAACCTTCAAGGTAATCCCTAGTTCTTTAGCGTATTCAATAGCTATATCCTTCTCTATAGCCCACCGTTCTTCCCGTAAAGTTGGGAATGAAAACCCAATTACTACATCCTTTAACTCTTTGGCTCCGACTGCTTTTTCTTTTACTCCTGCAGCAAACAAACCCAAAGAAACCAAGAAAACAAGGACTAGTACAACTATTACTGTTCTCTTCATTTCAAACCTCCTATTATTTGCTTTTTAGCTAACCAAACTAGATTAGCTTTTCATCCATCATTATCTGTGCAACCCAACGCGCTGCGCTCCCCACGACCGTAGGACAAACCAACTCGTGGGCTTTAGCCTCCGAAAAAACCAACTTATCTTGGGGGTCTCTTAAAAGGTAAAAGCGCTTAAAGACGGCTTTATGGACAGCTTCTCCGGTTACCCCGCCATAAGTTTCGACATATTTGTCGTGGAGTCGCTGGGCCATCGCAAAGGACCTGTATTGATTCTCTTTATCTCCGGTGATTTTTTCTAAACTTCGCCCCATGTGGATTCCCATGTACATAACGCCCCCGCTATAGGCACCGCAGGCACCATCACCGCACTGTGCAATACCGCCACTTAAAGAGGTAGCCGCTTTAAAAACATCCGGGTGGACAGGTCTAAACACTCTCCCCAGGGCCAGTAAAACACACTGCGAACACCCATGGTATTGCACCTCCATGTTAAACCCCTCTCTATAAGCCGCCTTGAGGATTCTTACTTGTTCCTCAGGAGGGTTTAGTTTTTCCTTTTTTTCAATTGCTTCAAATTGCTCGTAAACTAATTGAATCAGCTCAACTTCACGGTCAAGCTTTGAGAAGCTTCTAAGGGCATCCTTTAGCCCTACTTGGCTCCTAAAGGCATTAATACGCTGAACGAAGAGGTCATCTGATTCATCTAGCGAAAACCATAGGGCCAACAACTTGGCACTATAAAAAGGGAGCTCTCCACTGGTACGGATGAATAGGCTTAAATCGACACAAAAAGCGAACAAGGCCGGCAGGTCGTCACCGCCCTTGAAGGGTTCCTCTCCCTTGGCTAAAGCCGATGACTCTACCGCCAGTCGGTATTCAGCCACGACGGCCTTTATAAATTTATCCTTTTCAGCTATTTTTGCACCCTTCAGTGCTTCAAAACCCGCAACTACAGATGTAACTATTTCACGTATTGCCTCTTCCATACCTATCTACCCTTCCAACTTTCCTTCTGATTCTCTTTTTTTAGCCTCTTCGAGGATGGCCTTAGTGGCTGTAGCCCCAAATCTAGTCGCTCCCACACTGCGCACCTCTAAGGCGGCGTCTAAGGTTCGCACCCCTCCGGCTGCCTTTATTTGGACGTGAGGACTACAACTCTTACGCATCAACTGCAGGTCTTTTATGGTGGCCCCTCCGGTCCCAAAACCTGTTGATGTTTTGACAAAATCGGCACCTGCTTCCTGAGAAATCTGGCAAGCCATTACTATCATCTCCTCGGTTAAATAGCAGTTCTCAAAAATCACCTTACCCAATACATTCTTGCTGTGGGCCAATTGGACAACTGCCATCAACTCTTCCTTAACATACCCATAATCTTTTGAGAGGAGGCGCCCAATATTTAAAACAACATCGAGTTCAACCGCTCCATCCTTGATAGCCTCTTCAGCTTCAAAGAGCTTCGTTGCTGTTGTATGCGCACCATGGGGAAATCCGATAACCGTGGTTACCAAAACAGGTGAACCTTTGAGCATCTCAGTGGCTAATTTTACGTCACATGGATGGACACATACCGACACCGTTTGATACTCCCGCGCTAAAAAGAGCCCCTCTTTAACGTCACTAACTGTCAAATTGGGTCTTAAGAGCGAATGGTCGATCATCATGGCGATATCCCTTGTAGTTATCATAGTTAACCTCCGTAAAGTTACAAATGTATGTAACATTTAATACCTATAACTAGATTACTACAAAAATCCCCATTGTCAAGGGTTTTTCCAACGGTTATCTGAAATTTACGATTGCATCGCGCAGAGCCTCCAAGTTCTCAGGAGGTACATCTGCCTGGACATTGTGGACTGTAGCAAAGACCCATCCCCCGCCGGGAGCCAATTCATCAACTGTTCTTTTAACGGCTTCTCTAATCTCCTCAGGTGAGCCTTGTGGTAAAAGGCGTTGGGTGTCGATCCCACCACCCCAGAAAACTATGTCGCGGCCAAAATCTTTTTTTAGCCCCTTTTTTTCCATTCCGTCGGCACTAAACTGAATAGGGTTGAGGATGTCGACTCCCATCTCGATGAACTCTGGAATTATCTCACGCACTGCACCGCACGAATGGAAGAAGATTTTAAGGTGGGGGGCTCGCTTTTTAATCATGGCGAAGAGTTTCTGCCAGCGGGGCTTAAAGTACTTCAGAAAGACCTCTTTACCCACTATGAGGCCACTTTGGGTACCGTAGTCGTCGGCCTCCACAATAATATCGATACTCTTACCAAAGCGCTCCAAGACACTCTCCCAATAGAGGTATTTAAACTGATAAATCCGCTCCATAAGGGCTTCAAACTCTAGGGGGTTGAGTAGAAGATCGACCATCACCTGCTCCATACCCCTAATTTTAGCCCCCGTCTCTATAAAACCTGAGTTGAGAGTTTTACAGATAATCGCCTTGTGGCGTGCTTTAGCCTGCGCAATCTTCTCCTCAATGAATTCAAACCTCCAGGGAGCACTCGAGTCGGGAATCTTCAAAGCCTCCACATCTTTAAGGGTAATCTCTTCATTAGGTAAAACAGGGGCCTTTACTGCATAATAGAGATCAGAGGCACTCCTAAACTGGTAGACGATATCCCATTCGTCGCGGTAGAGAACTTTATCCCCAACACTTTGATGACTTGAGAGCCACCTAGCGCCCCCCTCCGGCAGGGGATAATTGGCATAGTAAAGGGGCATTAACCCCCTGACGTCACTTTGAAACAGGTCAAGAAACGCTTCAGAAGGCTGTGCCAATTGCTGAATAATGTCCATTAATTCGAAAGGCTCTTCCCCCTCAAGCCCCTTGTAAGCCACATAATTTTTGTAAGCCTGCAAGGCAATGGCACTCACGTTGGTCGCCCCGATATCGATGGGGACCCTATCGGGCTCTTTAAACTCTAACGCAGTTAGGACCCTCTCTCTACTACTTACCTCTACCATTTTCTTCCTCCGTTTTCAAAAATTCACCACGCAACACCGGTTTAATAGCTACCATAGTATGACGCACCGCACTACCGTTCTGTTTCAACCGTCCGGCAGCACATTTGACGGCGATTTCAATCACCTCTTGCCAGGGCACCCCAATAGAAGTAAAGGCCAAAACCTCCGAGATGGGTAGATTGTCAAACCCAATAATGGGGGGACGCTTAAAAGCCGCCTTCTCACAATACTCAACTACGGCTGCGGCTAATTTGTCGTTACAACAAAAGAGGGTCTCCACGGGTTCTGCAAAAAGGAGATTTAAGCGTTTAAAGGCAATCTCTTGGTGCCACGTCTCCGCAAAGACCACTCTGGCATCCGGTATGCGGGAAAGGAACCCTTTTAAACGGGCTTCTCCGCGCCAATCATTGCGTGGTCCGGCAAATATGGTACTTTTAGCATTGCCAAAGGTTTGTTGAATAAGCTGAGCCGCAGCCACTCCACCTGAATAGTTATCACAATAGATGCTGTCAACAAGAATTGAAGAGAGCCCCGGTTGAGGCTTGTCATTGAGGAACAACCCATAAGAGTTGAGGTGGTAGAGCTGCTCCTGCAGACACGGCAGGTCTATCACAATGGGATAGAGCTCTTCTTTGAGTTTAGTCGAGCAGTCGGCTATAAAGACCTCGTAGGGGAGGTTTTCTTTCTTTAGTTGTCCTTTTAAGAGTTCAAAGAGAAAGTTACTATAGCTAGCCGGGTCCTCAATACGCCGGGGTGCGTAGATGGCCACCCCTTGGTAACTCCTTTGTAAGCCGGCGACAAAAGAGCCTGACTGCCCTTTGCGCTTAAGGTACCCCTCCTCTTCAAGTTCGTTGAGGAGGGTGTGCGCCGTCTTATAACTCACATTAAAATGGGTAGCCACATAGCGGTTGGAAAAGAACCGCTCCCCCGAACTAAAATAGCCCGATTCAAGGCGCGCAATTAATCTCTTTTTGACTTCAAGTACCTTTTTTGTTCTCGCTCTCGGCACAACCACCACCTTACAACGCCAGAAATTCGTGTACCACCTTAATATCTTTATCGTACAGGCGGCAAGAGCTCTCCACCATCGCATTCTGCACAAAACTGCGGGCTTCTTTGGGGAAAACGAAACCACTGGCAATGCCATGGGCTCCATAGAATCCTATATCGGTGACATCGTAGATACCGGTACAAATTTCGCCGTCAATCCCCTGCGTGTCGATAATATGTTGCATCTTGAAAATCTCTTCTACCTTTGTACTGACCGCTGCCTTTTGGACATCCCGACTGTAGGGGGAGACGGCATGGGCTCCGGCGGCAAAGGCGAGGACCATTAAAGGGGCTGTTGGCACAACAGTTGCCATTGGAGAGAGCCCTTGGTCACTAAAGTAGCGCATTACGGCAAACCCTTCACGCGTAGAGGGCACCTTTAGCCTAATCTTGTCAGGTTCAACATTCGTCATCATCTCCCCTTCTTTAATCATCTGTTCAAAACTACCATCGGCTATTTGGTAATAAAGACGCCCAGCTAAAGGCGCCAGTTCTTTAAAAACCTCACGTGGATCTCTTTTTTCTTGAGCCACTATAGTGGGATTGGTGATTATCCCATCAAAAAAACCTAAAGGCAAAAGCTCTTCAGCTTCTTGTAAATTAGCACTAGCAAGATAAAACCTCATAGTCAAATCCTCCACCTATAATTTTGCGATTAGTTGTTTGTAAGCATCAAACAACGCCCTCTCTCTATCTAAAACACTCTCCAAATCTTCACTAACATTGTGGCTGGGGTAGATCTTCAAGGGGAAATCTTGTATGTAAAGGCGCTTAGCACACTCAGAAACAATAGTGTCGATGATAATCATCGCAATAACAGTGGAGGCCCCTCCACTCTTTTGCGAATTCCCCACCTCTACCACCGCATCGTGGGGCGGGACGGTGGTATCTATCACCACCGAAGCAACTTCGTTGAGCTTCTTTCCCGAAGGGGCTTTTGCCCTTTGTGTGGCACTGTGCGCCAGTGACATCACGGCAACACTCTGCATCCCTACTTTGTTAGCCTCTTCGGCTAATTCTACCGGTACGGCATTTATCCCCGAGTGGGAGAAGATAATTAGAGAATCATCAGGCGTGAAGTTGTAGTTTTCAAAGATTATTTTAGCTAAACCAGGGGTATTCTCCATGAAAGACATCTGCCTCTGACCCCCTTTACCGGTCACAAACCCGTTAAAACCCAATCCGGGTTCAGTAATCTGGTGAAAACCGACAAAAGAGCCGATTCTCGGAAAGGCTTCCATACAAGGTAGGGCGCTATGGCCCGCACCAAACAGATTTACCACCCTCCCTTTGGCAATACTTGCAGTACAGATCGTGATGGCCTTTTCAATAGAGGGGGAGCTTTTCTCCTCCAGAGAGTCGATTAATTTACGAATCTCTTGCATGAAAGTAAATCTCATTGACTTCCTCCCAAGACTAAAATCTATAATAATAATAGTGGACTTGAGGTTAAACGTAAAGTATAATATATCAGAAGTCGAGATTAACTGATATAATTTAAGGAGATTAAGCATGACTCCCTACCTATTAGGCTACGATTTAGGCGCAACTAGATTAAAGTGTGCCGTCCTAGACACCGACTACCATGTTTTAGAAACTTTCTTTTGCACGCCAGAAGACGGCAAAAACACCCGTGAGATGGGCCGTGAGGATTGGAAAGTCTTAATGCGCAGCTGTCTCGACAAAACAATCACTAAATACAAAGCAGAACCTCTCGCCTTTGGAATCTCCTCTCCCGGGATTCCCCTTTTAGACCATAGTGCTATCAGGAATATGCCGGGGCGTTTAACCGAGATTCAAGGCTTAAACTGGAGTGATCTCTTGGAGTATCCTCACCCCATCTACGTCGTCAACGATGGGAAGGCCGCTTTCATTGCCGAGCTACAAGACCCCTGGCTTCAAACCGTCCAAAATGTTTTAATGCTTACCCTTGGCACCGGTGTAGGAGGGGCCATTAAAGCCGACGGAGTGCTTCTCGAAGGCAAAGGTGGACGCGCCGGCCATTTGGGCTCAATGAGCCTTGATGTGGACGGCCCCCTCGCCTTGACGGGAGTCCCCGGTGGCCTCGATAATCTCGTGGGCAATGTCCAACTTGAAGAGCGCACCAACGGTTTATATAAAGATTACATCGCTTTAGAGCGCGACTATGTGGCAAACAAAACAGTTGCTGTTGAATATTGGCTCAAGATGGTAAAACACTTAGCTATCGGGATAGTCTCCCTAATCAATATCCTCGACCCCGAGGTAATTATTATTGGAGGAGGTTTAGCCAATGCCGGGGAGAACCTGTTGGCCCCTTTGAGAGATTACCTTGATATCTACGAATGGCGCCCCTATGGAGAGGGGGTCAAGATTATAAGGGCCAAAGGGGGCGATTTCTCGGGTGCTATCGGTACGGCAATCTTTGGTGACCTTTGGAGCAAAAAGGTGGCCACAGGGGACTCCAGTGGAGCTCTAAGACTTTAAAAAGGGGCCATCCTTCAGGTATTCTAAGGCCTTTTCCAGCACTCCTAGATCATCAATCACATCTAAGATGGTGTAACGATTACGAAGGAGTTGGGCTTTCCGGACATCCTCGATAGCCGTTTCACGCACTAAGCCAATCTCTCTGGCAGTGGTAGGAGCTCCGACAGCTTTAAGGCGCTCTTCACTCTCCTCGTAACTGAACAGTTGTGCCCTTAACTTCTCTTGAAGCAGAGGCCACCCCTCTATTAAGGATTCTCGGCGTTGTGCTTGACTTTTGGTAACACTGTACTTCTCTTGTAAGATCCTCTCCATTTTAGAGAGGTCCCCTAAATAGCTAAAACTATCCTCTAAGAGGGTTAATTTCGCCTTTAAGACCTCTTCGCGCGGCTTTAAAGGCTCGCCTCCCTCAACCCCCTCTTCTAAGAGATAGGTGTAAAGGGCAGTGGTGATTAAAGTGCCGATGCCAACTTTATGACCATGCAAATAGGGGGTTTTCCCCTCCATCTCCCAGATGTGTGATAGCAGATGTTCCCCACCGGATACCGGCCTTGAGTCCCTTTGGTATTGCATAGCCAAACCGGCTAGCGTGAGGCCCTTAAAAAGGTTATCCCAGTCGACGGGGATGGTCAAAAACTCTTTCAAATGGTGTTGCACCAGGGCCCAACTCTCCCTGTTTAGAGGGTCCTCGCCTAAGTAGTCGGCAACTAGCCAGTCACCTCCCGCCGGCACTTTAGCTAAAAGGTCCGCATACCCGGCACTCTTTAGCTCCTTGGGAGCTGAACTTAGCACCGCACTCTCACCGATTATAATGGCGGGGGCGTTACAGGGATGGGTCATTTTTACCCCATCGGTTAAGAGGGCAGCGCCCGCCGAAGCATAACCATCGACAGAGGGGGCTGTGGCTACAACTATATAGGGCTGAGAGTTTTGCTGGGCTGCCAGCTTTACTAAATCGTTGATAGTCCCACTGCCCACGGCTATAGGCACAGTAGCTCTCTCTTTAATTATGCGGCTAATCTGCTCTGCACTTTTATAGGTCCCTTCAAAGTTCTCTATAACCGGTGATGTTAGGGGAATTTTAGCTTCAGTTAAGGTGTGCCCCACCATCTCTCCGGCCGCCTTCCAAGTGTTCTCATCGGCGATGAGGGTAAAGGTTTTTCCGGGGAGGTGTTCTAGCAAAAGCTGGGGCAATTTTTTGATAGCTCCCACCTCACTAAGGAAGATTTTTGTATCGGTGGCTTTCTTCAAGGCTTCTTCAAGGAATGTTTTCATATAGCGATAATAGCAGAATTGCCGTCTTTGCTTAAGAGGGCGAATATGTTAGTATTGGTCCACTCGCACTAGGAGGCGTGATGATTTTTCTCAAAGCACAGGACGGTAGTGGTTATGCTGATGAGGCGTTAAAAAAACACCTTTTTAAGGGGCTCAAGGCTTTAGGCAAGCGCGAGAGGATCCTCTTCATAACTCCGGCAACCCCCTTGGAAGAGAAACTAACGGCATGGGCCACTGAATATTATGCAGAGTGTTACAAGGTAATATTGCCCATTCGGGATTTCTGCTCTTCTAAAGGGCACTTTTTTGATAAAGACCTTCTGGCCAATAAAGAGTGGGAAGAAGATGTAGTTACTCTGGGGACAGTTGATCCCCCCATGATAAAAGAGCTCTCCGGAGGACACCTTTCACTCTCATGGAAAGTTCAAGTTAACAAGCTCTTAGTCACCGGTGGCTTCGATTTGATTCTCTCTTTCAGCGGAGTGACTCCTAACGAATTTACCGGCTTTAGCGGACCCTTAGACAATATCTTTCTCCGTTCAGGGGGGACCGAAGGGGTTAACAAGTACCGCTACCTAGCAGCCCTTTACGGGCAAGAGAAGATTATTGGACAGGTCGAAAACCCCGTCCAAGAGCTACTGGATTACGCTTTCACTAACTACGCAAAGGACCTACCGCTGGTGTTTGTCCACTCACTCCTCAGTATTGAAGGGGAAGCCATAGCCCTTTTCATTGGGGACGACAGAGAGAGTTTTAACGAAGCGTGTAATTTGGTTAAACGCCTTAATATTACCCAACTCGAACAACCGGTTAAGAAAATTGTGGTCTCTCTTGATGAGAGTTACACCACTATTTGGCGTGCTAATCAGGCGATTACCCACACTCGAGGGGCACTCGCCGATGGCGGAGAACTCGTCATAATAGCCCCGCTGGTTGAGAGGTTTTGCTTTAACCCAAAGCGGGAGACTCTGATTAGGAAATATGGGTACAGTGGCAGAGAGGCTATCTTGGACGCCGTTACCCATAACGATGATTTGAAAGAGAATCTAGCCATTGCCGCCCATTTAATTAACAGCTCCAGTGAGGGGCGCTTTACGGTACGCTACTGTAGTAGTAGATTGAACAGGAGAGTACTGGAATCGGTAGGCTTCCTCTGGGGCGAAGTTAAAGAGTACCAGGGTGAAAAGGATGTCTACTACATCTCAAATATGATAAATGGCTTGTGGAGAGTGAAACATGCAGCACCATTGTGATATAGGGTTAATTGGTTTAGCGGTAATGGGGCAGAACCTTGTTCTGAATATGAGTGACCACGGTTACAAAGTTGCCGTTTACAACCGTACCACCAGCAAGGTTGATGACTTTCTGGCCAACGCAGCTCAGGGTCACACCAATATTTTCCCCGCCTACTCTATAAAAGAACTGATTGACTGTCTCGCCTCCCCCCGCAAGGTGATGCTCATGGTGAAAGCCGGAGAAGTTGTCGATAAGTTTATAGGGCAACTTTTGCCCTATTTAGAAGCTGGAGACGTTATCATAGATGGGGGAAACTCCCTTTTTACCGACACTAACCGGAGAGTTGAAGAGCTCGGCAAAAGGGGTATTCTCTTTGTAGGCACCGGCGTCAGTGGCGGCGAAGAGGGTGCCCGTAAAGGCCCCTCTATTATGCCGGGGGGGAACGCAAAAGCTTGGCCATTGGTGAAAGAGATCTTGCAGGCTATCGCTGCCAAAGTCGATGACGGCTCCCCTTGCTGTGACTGGGTAGGCGACGCCGGCAGTGGGCACTATGTTAAGATGGTGCACAACGGTATCGAGTATGGCGATATGCAGATGATTAGCGAGTCTTACGACCTGCTTTACAGTGGTCTCGATTTATCACACGACGAGCTATATAAAATATATGACCAATGGAACCAAGGTGAACTCGACAGTTACCTAATCGAAATCACCCGCGATATAATGGGTTTTAAAGATGAGAATCAAGAGGTTCTCCTCACAAAAATTCTGGATAAAGCAGGTCAGAAAGGGACCGGCAAGTGGACCGGTATCAATTCATTGGAACTGGGCATTCCGGTGACACTGATAGCAGAGGCGGTTTATGCACGCTCTCTCTCGGCCCTTAAAGAGGAACGCATTGCAGCTTCTAAAATTTTAAAGGGGCCTTCAAAGCAGATTACCGAACCCAAAGAGGTGGTAATTGAAGAGCTGCGCCAAGGTCTCTATGCGGCCAAAATTGTGAGTTACGCGCAAGGCTACATGTTAATGCGTGAAGCGGCTAAAACCTACGCCTGGCACCTAAATTACGGAGGCATAGCCCAAATGTGGCGCGGTGGCTGCATAATCCGCAGTGCCTTTTTAGGTAAGATCAAAGAGGCTTACACAAAAAACCCTAACCTCTACAACCTTTTATTAGATCCGTTCTTTGCTACGGCTATTGAAAAGAGCCTCACCGGATGGCGTAATACCGTCAGCCGAGCGGCTCTCAAGGGCATCCCTATGCCGGCAATCTCAGCCGCTTTAGCTTTTTACGACGGCTACCGCAGTGCCGTGCTACCGGCTAATTTAATACAAGCTCAACGCGATTACTTCGGAGCGCACACCTACGAGAGGATCGACCGAGCCCCGGGTGAATTCTTCCACACCAACTGGAGTGGTGAGGGAGGCGAGGTCTCCTCTACGACGTACGAGCTTTAGCCTTCTCGGCGATTCTCTTCTTCTGAGTCTTCTCGATAGCATCAACTATCTTCTGATACCCTGTACAACGACACAGGTTCCCTGAAATTTGTTTTCTAATCTCTTGTCGTGTAGAGGGGGTATCTTTGTTAATAATCGGAATTGAAGACATGATGAAGCCAGGGGTACAGATTCCGCACTGCACAGCCCCCTCATCGACAAAGGCCTGCTGTATATCCGCTAAAGACCCATCTTTATTGGTGACCCCTTCAAGGGTAATAATCTCTTTCCCTTCGGCCCAAATAGCGAGGTAGATACAGGAGTTAAAAGGCCTACCGTTAATCAAGACCGTACAGGCGCCACACTCACCGACATCACAACCATGCTTTACGCTGTCTAAACCCGCCGAGCCCCTTAAGAGGTCCATTAAAGAGGAGCGCACATCGACAAGGTATTCCCGCTCTACTCCATTCACCCTACATTTAATACTCTTCTTATCCATTGATGGCTCCTCCTGCTTTTTCGATGGCACTGGTTACAGCCCGGGCAGCCAGCTCTTGAATAAGGTGTAGCCGAAACTCTTTACTGGCCCGCCAACTGTCGCGCGGGGCGACATCTTGCAAAACACTCTCCTT
>JBAYSE010000023.1:0-17237 GCA_041676265.1 Sphaerochaetaceae bacterium | reverse complement strand
TGTTTGTCCTTTGGGTATGTAGGCTTGGATGGTTCCTCCGAATCCTCCCCCATGTACCCGGCAGGCCCCATCACCGTCAAGAAAGTGTTTACTCAAGGCTAATGCCAAGGCCAGCCCCTGTTCTTCCGGGTTGTGTGGACTGTAGATGTTTTGTAGAAAGGCGAAAGAGCTCTCTCCGGAAGCGTTAACTAGGGCTAAAAACCTCTGTATCGAGTTCTCTTTTAGGGCTTGAATCAATGCATCAACGCGAATATTTTCACTGAGGTAATGGTAAGTGCGAAGCAGTGCACGGTCGGTATCTATCGCCTTTCTAAGAGCCGGGAGGTTGTCTAAGAATTGCTCTAGCGTAACCTCTCTAAGAAACTCCTTGGAGAAATAAGAGGCCACTTGCCGCATTTCTAAAGGGATCGAAGCGTAGTCATCGGTTAAATCTGCATGGGTGGAGCCGGTATCTACCACGACTAACTCGTAACCCATTTCCCTGAAATCGACGGCAATGGGGGTGATGGTTAAATCTTTAAAGTCGATCCCCACAACCCCACCGTAACCGCAGGCAATTTGGTCCATTAGCCCTGAAGGTTTGCCAAAATAGATATTTTCAGCAAATTTGGCCATCTGGGCCATTTCCACCACAGTGGCTCGATTAGCGTTGTAGAGGGCATTGAAGATAGTGGCTACCAACATCTCAATAGCCGCGGAAGAGCTGAGCCCGGAACCTTTAAGGACGTTGGTAGTGGTGTTAGCGACAAAACCACCAACAGTTAATCCCCGTTCAACAAAGGCGGCCGCTAACCCCCTGACTAGGGCGTTGGTGCTCCCCTTTTCGGCTTCTTTTAGCTCTAGGGAAGTTAAGTCGACCTCTACCGGAGGAAAGCCTTCCGATATTAGAGTTATACTCGGGCTTTCGATGGGAGTGGCAATGGCAATCGTGTCGAGGTTTATGGTAGCAGCAATCACTTTACCTAAGTTGTGGTCTGTATGGTTTCCCCCCAATTCACTGCGGCCGGCGGTGCTAAAGAGGGCACTTTTGGCAAAATCGGCCTTGGGAAATAACTCTCGATGAGTGGCAATTAGTTTTAAATAGCGTCTCCTTTGATACTCTAAGTCGTAGGCACTACCATAGAGCGCAGGTAGCATTTTGGCGAATTTATCACTTTGCACAAGGGTATGTAAGGCAAGTTCTTTACTCATTGAGTCTCTCCTCTAAGATGTTTGTAGCCACAGGCTACGGTTATTGCGATATTGACTGGGACTGACCCCAATTACTTTTTTAAATTGACGGCTAAAGTAGTTAGCATCTTCAAAGCCCGTTTTCTCTGCAATCTCACTGATTGAAAGGGTACTGTAGCGCAGAAGGCGACTGGCGTACTCTAAACGTCTTTGGATGTGAAATTCAATTGGTGAGAGGCCGGTCGCTTCATTAAAGTGGCGGTTGAGGGTACTGCTGGACATATTGGTCAATTCCATTAACTCTTGGGAGCTCACCGCGCGGTCTAAGTTGGACTCTAAGAAGCTGAAGACGTTGGCTAAACGGAGCAGGGTGCGGTCTTGCAGGCGGGGATGTTCATCTTCTATCCTGAAGAGGCGCACCATGAAGTGGATAAAGTAGGCAAAGGCTAAAGTCTTGGCCCCAATGTCGTATTCAATGGAGTCGGACTCTTTCAACATCTGCTCCACGAGAGGCAATAGTTCCGCCAATTGAGCCGGACTGAGTTGCAGTGGGGTGATTTCGCAGTTACCATCTTCTAATTTAGCTTCAAGACGTAGCAAGGAGTGATACCCCGGCATGTTTAGCAGGTCGTAGAGGGGTTGGTCGAGTATTTTAGGGTCAAAAAGAATATTGTAGAGGCGGAGGTCCTCAACGTCGCGAAAACCGTGCTGTACGGAGGGGGCCACGATGAAAACATGCCCCGGCAAGATAGTAAAGGAGCCTTTGGTGGTGAAATGGGTCCCTTTTCCCGAAACAATAAGGACCAATTCGTAGAAATCGTGACTGTGTAGCGGATAGGGGAGCTCAGGGTTTCTTTCAATCACCTTTAAGGGAAAAACGGGATCATAGAAATAATCGCTTGAGAGGAGCTTTAGTTCCATATGGGAAAATAGTGCTAAAAGATGGCGAGAATGTCAAGGCGCTACCACGCAATAGGGGGTAAAATAAGGTTGTAATAAGTTTGTTCAGGGAGGCAATTATGAAGAATGAGGCTTATGAGGGAGCCAAAAAAGCCTATGCAGAGCTCTCAGTAGATACCGATCAAGTAATTGAACATTTAGCTCAAATTCCGATTTCTCTCCATTGCTGGCAGGGTGATGATGTTGGTGGATTTGAACGCCCGGATGCTACTCTTGGAGGGGGGGGAATTCAAGTTACCGGCAACTACCCTGGTAAGGCCCGTTCAATTGCAGAGCTCCGCCAAGATATTGAGAAGGTCTTTTCCCTCGTTCCAGGGCCTCATCGCTTAAGCCTTCATGCCAGTTATGGTGAGTTTGGGGGTGAATTTGTGGACCGCGATGCCATTGAGCCTAAACATTATAATGGTTGGGTTGAGTGGGCTAAGAAATTGGGCATCGGTCTCGACTTTAATGGAACTTTTTTTAGTCACCCTTTGGCAGATGATGGTTATACGTTGGCTAGTAAGGACCCTAAGGTGAGAAAGTTCTGGATTGAACATGCCAAGCGCTGTCGCCAGATAGCGGCATGGATTGGTCAAGAATTGGGCTCTACCTGTATCTTAAACACTTGGGTTCCCGATGGCGCAAAAGATTTTACAGTCGACAAAATTGGTTATAGGCGGATTTTAAAAGAGTCTTTAGATGAAATTTTTGCCCTCTCTTATCCTGAGGAGCATATGAAGGACGCCATAGAGACCAAGTTGTTTGGGATTGGCAGTGAAGCTTTCGTCGTAGGCAGCCACGAATTTTACATGAATTATGCAGCTCGTAACGCCAAAATGCTCTGTATCGATATGGGGCACTTCCACACACGCGACGATGTCTCAGATAAACTCTCTTCAATTCTCCTGTTTCAAAATGAAGTTCTCCTCCATGTTAGCCGCCCCATGCGTTGGGATAGTGACCACGTCGTACTCTTCAACGATGATGTTACCCATGTTGCCCAAGAGATTGTCCGCAGTGGAAAACTGGAGAACGTCTACATAGGACTCGACTTTTTTGACGCCTCGATAAATAGGGTAGGAGCTTGGGCTACCGGGGAGAGAGCCCTTCGTAAGGCGCTCCTTTATGCCATGCTGGAACCCCATAAGCGTTTATTAGAGGCAGAGCAGAAGGGTAATGGATATTTGAAGATGGGCTTGTTGGAGGCCCTTAAAACCCTCCCCTTTGCGGCTGTCTGGAACCGGTACTGTGAAAGATTTGAGGCACCGAATGACCTTGTAGTAATCGATGAGGTCTTAGCATATGAGGAAAAAATATTAAAAGGGCGTAATTAATGGAAAAACTAGACGTTAATGAACTAATTGTAGCATCTCAGCGGTATGGCATGGATGCCCGTTTTGTCCTATTAGGGGGTGGTAATACCTCCTTAAAAGATGATGAAGTGATGTATGTAAAGGCTTCTGGCCATGCGTTAGGGACAATTAGCAGGGATGGCTTTGTCAAGATGAGTATCCCTAGGCTTAACCAAATCTGGGACCGAAAATATCCGGTGGAACAGGATGCGAGGGAGAAAGAGGTGCTGGCTGACATGATGGCTGCCCGCTGTGATGGGCAGGAGAGCCGACCCAGTGTTGAGGCTTTACTACACGCTATTATCCCGTTCCGCTATGTCTTTCACATGCATCCGGCTTTAATAAATGGGGTAACTTGTGGACAAAGTGGCAAAGAAGCTGTCGAGAAATTGTTTGCCGATTCTATTTGGATTCCTTTAGTTAACCCCGGTTATATTTTGGCAAAAACGGTGCGGGAAGCCCAAGCTGTTTATAGAGAGAGCCAGGCGGGAGAAGCTAATCTTATTTTCCTGCAGAACCATGGTGTTTTTGTAGCTGCCGATACGATTGATGAGATTGATGCTATCTACAACCACCTTATAGAGGTGCTTGAGAGGTATGTGACACGTAAACCCAATTTCAATTCTGTGAAGGTTAATGGAAAAAGAGTTGAGAATGTTAAAAAAGTGTTGACGACATTTTTTGAGGGTACCGAGGAGATCCCTTTTGTTATGAATAGGGAACTGGCTGCCCGTCTAAGAGACAGGGAGACTTTTTATCCAATCTCCTCAGCCTATACTCCCGATCATATTGTCTACAGTGGCTTTGCCCCTCTCTGGATTGATGAGGCGCTCTTTTCGGCGGTTGACCCCGATGAGGCTATTTTAAAAGTGCTGGAAGAGTACAAGGCTAAAAACCTAGTGCCGCCTAAAATAGTGGTAGTCCAAAACACCGGTGCTTTTGCCGTCAATGAGATAGCTATGACCCTATTTTTAGATACCCTTAAAGTCGCCGCTTTTGTGGAGAGTTTTGGGGGCCCCCGTTTCATGGATGAAGATCAGATCAATTTTATTAGAAACTGGGAGGTTGAGAGTTACAGGTCTAAGCTGTTAGCAAAGTAATTTTTGGCTGAATAAAAAAGGAGGAGTTAATCTCATGATTAGGAAAGCTTTTAAAATGCAATTAAAAGAAGGTTTTGAAGTTGAATATAAAGCACGTCACGCTAAGATTTGGCCGGAGATGATTGAAGAATTGGAAAAGGCAGGGGTAAGTAATTATTCAATCTATCTAGACGAAGAGACAAATATTCTTTTCGCTTTCCAAATGTTAAAAGACCACCATACCTCTGACGACTTACCATTAAAAGCTATCGTGCAGAAGTGGTGGGATTATATGGGAGATATTATGGAGACAAACGCTGATGGTTCTCCGGTATCTATCGATTTAGTTGAAATGTTCCACATGGATTAGGAGAAGAGCATGACGTCTAAAGAAAGAGTATTAAGAACTTTCGGGAAATTACCCGGTAAAGCCGATAAGATTCCCCTCCAGTTTGACTTGTGTCGTTCCTTAACAGATTACTTTGCTGCTAAATATAATATGGAAGCAGAGTATACCCTCTCTTACTATGAGGATTTGACCTACCGCATCTCTGCGAATGCTATACGCACAAAGATGGGGAGTGATTGTGTCGTCGTAGGAGGTTCTGTTGCAGAAGATTTTAAAGCCAAGGAATTCCCTGACGGAACAGCATTAAATGAGTTTGGAATGAAGATGAGGCCAACATCCCTCTATGTAGAGGTGGTAGAGTGCCCCTTGAAAGATGTTGAAACTGAAGAAGATCTTGCTAAGTATAATTTCCCAGACGCCTATGCTAAAGGGCGTTTTGAAGATGCCAAGCGCGATATTAAGCGCTTTGGTAAAGAGTACTTTGTAATTGGTGATGTGGAACTTTCTCTCTTTGAACTTGCCTGGCATTTAGTTGGAATGGAAAAATATCTAATTGAATTAGCTATGGGGTCTCCTTGGATTGCAAAATTAAATGACATGGTCGAAGAATGGACAACTGGTTTAGCACTTTCTTTAATCGATTTAGGTGTTGATGCCATCTGGTTGGGAGAAGATTTGGGAACTCAAATATCGATGTTAATTTCACCCGATATGTGGCGCGAACATTTTAAATTCCGCTACGAAAGGATGATTAAGAAAATGAAGGGCGCTAATCCCGATTTGCTGGTTATTTTCCATTCGGATGGAGCTGTTGCTCCCCTCATTGATGATTTTATTGAAATAGGAGTCGATATTTATAACCCGGTACAACCTAACGTTCCCGGTTCCGATCCTCAGGAATTGATGGATAAGTATGCCGGCAGAATTAATTTTTTTGGTGGGATAGACCAACAGGAGTTACTCCCATCAGGCAATTTTGAAGCGATTAAAGAGGAGATTGAGAGGCGTAAAAACATTATGGGCAAAGATGGAGGCTACCTAATGGCTCCAGCCCATATTATCCAAGCTGATGTTGAGCCTGAAACCGTAGAGTTTATGTGCTCACTTTTTAAAGAATGAAAAAATGGAGCGTAGCTCCGTAAATATCAAGGAGGAGGATTTTATGAAAAAGAAAATTCTGCTTTCACTAATTTTGGTTGTGGTCGTCAGCTCACTGGCCCTATTCGCAGGTGGTGGTGCTGAGGCTAAGTCTGGTGGGGAGAAAGTTTATAAAGTGGGTGTTATTCCTAAGTTTATCGCTGAAGACTACTTTATTGCTTGTGAAAGAGGATTCCGCCAAGCCGAGAAAGATTTAGGTGGGAAAATTCAATTTGACTGGATTGGTGATACTATGGCACAAACTTCTTCTGCAAACCAGAAGAACTATATCCAAAGTTTCATCGACAAGCGTTATGATGCTATATTAGTGTCTGCTCTTGACCCAGAAAGCTATGCTGACACCCTCAAAAAGGCTAGAGATAGGGGAATAAAGGTAATTACTTGGGACGCCGACGTGAACGTTGACGCCAGAGATTACTTTGTAAACCAAGCTGAGAGTGATCAGATTGCTATATCTCTATTGAAGGGGTTGGCTGGTGACTTGAGCAATTATACTGCTAATAACAAAGCTACTGTGGCTCTTGTTTCTACTACTAATGATTCACCTAACCAAAACGCTTGGCTTTACGCTATTATTGATGAGTACAATGCAAAGAAAGATGGAGATTACAAACATATCAATTTAATGTCAGCACCTCAGCAGATTGTTTATGCCGGTAATGACCAAGGAACCGCTGATGAAAAGATTAAATCTCTTCTCTCAGCAAACAAAAACATTAAGGGTATTATTGCTTTATCCTCAAATACTGTTCCTGCCGTTTCATCTGCACGTGACCAGTTGAATATTACCGGCGATATCAAAATTGTCGGAGTCTCTGTGCCTGAAGCTTCACGCTCAGATATGGAAGAGGGTAAAATGTCTGCTGTTGTACTCTGGCAGCCTTTCGATCTCGGTTATCTAACACTGCATGTCGCTCTTGATGTCCTGGAAGGCAAGAATCCTTCGGGAAGTTATGTTTCACCTCTAAGCGGGACTACTATGGCTCCTAGCTTTATGGACACTTCAACTTTAGTAAAATACCCCAGCGGTGGGCATAAAATTTTGGCTGACAATGTAATCATTTTAGGTGAACCAATTGTTTGGAACCTCAAAAACATTGATGCTTTCCGTGGCTATCCCAATGCTGACAGTGGAATGAGCGGATTCTTAAAATAGAATTTCTATTGAAATTACGATGTGGAGGAGAGTTTCTCTCCTCCACTCATAAAGAGTGGGAAAATAAATAGATGAATAACAGTGTCAAAAAAACAGGCGATGATGTAATTTTATCTCTTGAGAATATTAGTAAGAGTTTTCCAGGGGTACAAGCGCTTTCTAATATGTCTATTGAACTTAAGAGAGGGGAAATTCATGCGGTTTGTGGTGAGAATGGGGCCGGTAAATCAACCTTAATGAAGATTATCACCGGAGTATATCATGCCGATGAAGGCGATATGTATTTGAATGGTGAAGAGGTCAAAATTTACAAACCTGATGAGGCTTACTCCAAAGGAATTGCAATAATTTTCCAAGAAACAAGTCTGTTCCAAGATTTAACAGTCTTAGAAAATATTTTTATGGGCCATGAGATTGTTAAACCTTTAATAGGCAATCGTTTTAAGATACTTGATTACCCGGCAATGCGGAAAAAAGCACAGCAGGTTTTTGAGCGTCTTGGAATGAAAATAAATTTGGATGAGCATATTTCTAATTTAGGCGTAGCCACCAAACAAATGGTTGAAATTGCCAAAGCCTTAACACATGAGAGTCAAATCTTGATTTTAGACGAACCTACGGCTGCCCTGTCTAACAAAGAAGTCGACACCCTTTTTGAAACTATTGCAAGGTTGAAAGGGGAGGGAGTATCAATGCTTTACATAAGCCATCGCTTAGATGAGATATTCCAAATTGCCGACAGGGTAACCGTTATTCGAGATGGTTTAAGTGTTCAAACGGAACAGGTTGTCAACGTAAAGCGAGACCAGTTGGTATCATGGATGATTGGACGTACTTTGGAGAATCTTTATCCCAAAGAAGAGGTTGAGATTGGCGACATTGTCTTAGAAGTTAAAGGGTTGACCCGTTATGGAGAGATTGAAGATATCGATTTTGTTCTCCGAGAGGGCGAGATTTTAGGGATTTCCGGTTTGGCAGGCGCTGGTAGAACCGAAATGGCACTGGCCCTTTGTGGACTGAGGAAACCTGATAACGGAGAAGTTAGGGTCAATGGCAAAGCAATAAAACTTGACAAATACCGGGAGGCAATGGAACAGGGGATAGCCTATGTGTCAGAGGATAGACAAAAATACGGTCTTGTAATCCCGATGAATGTCGAAGAGAATATCTGTTTTCCATTATTGCCTAAACTCTCTAAGGCGTTTGGTTTGATTGACCGTAAAAAATCTAAATCTGTCGGTACTGAATACATTAAAAAACTATCAGTTAAAACCCCCAGTCATGAAACAAGAGTTATGAACTTATCGGGGGGAAACCAGCAAAAAGTATCAGTTTCCAAAGCCTTAGCAACTGAACCGCAAATCCTCATTTTAGATGAGCCCACTAGGGGTGTCGACGTTGGAGCTAAGAGCGAGATACACCGTATCATAAGTAACTTAGCCGCGTCAGGTAAATCAATCATTATGATTTCGAGTGATCTTCCTGAAATTTTAGGCATGAGTGACAGAGTCCTAGTAATGAAAGATGGGCGTAAACAAGGAGAATTGATGCGCTCAGAATGCACTCAGGCAAAAATATTAGAGATGGCACTTTAGGGTAGGGTAGAAAAGATGAAAAGTAAAAACTTTGTCACTAGGGAGAGTGTTCTGGGCTTAATAGTAGTTGTATTTATGATTTTTTTATCTATTACAACCAACTTTGATAGTCGGAACGGAGTCTTTAGTTTAATGCTAGATATCAGTCCTATCATGATTGGGTCAATTGCATTATCGCTGGTTATTGTGACGGGAAATATTGATATCTCAGCGGGAACAATCATGGGGTTCGTCGCTTTTGTCGCCGGATACTTATCAAAAGCAGGTGTTCCTTTCTATATCTATATCACGTTAGCTATTTTGACGGGTGGGCTTTTAGCTTTCCTCAACGGGGCGATTACAGTTTATTTCAAAATCCCGTCGCTAGTTGTCACTTTGGCAATGAATATGGTTCACCTAGGCTTTTATGCAACCTTCCTACCGAATTCAGGTTGGGTTGAGAATTTGAGCGCTAGTTTTACGTGGTTTGGAAGGGGAAGTTTTTTCAATATTATACCCTACATTTTTGTAGTGGCTGTTATTATAACGGCTTTTATGATTTTTATTATGAGGTACACCCGGTTTGGTAAGAGTTTGTATGCAGTGGGTGGTAACCGGCAAGCAGCTATCTATTCGGGAATAAATCCGGATACAACCGTCCTTAAGATGTTCGTAGTTGAAGGATTGTTACTGGGTGTTGCTGGTATTTTAAAAGCAACTACCAACAATGAAATAATGCCCTCAACATTTCAAGGGAGAGAGATGGTCTTCATTGCTTCTGCCGTTGTTGGGGGGATGAACATTATGGGGGGAAGTGGTAAATTATTGGGTTCAACATTTGGAGCCTTCTTAGTTTATCTACTGAGCATTACCATGATTTACCTAGGATTCCAAGATTACTATCAGTTTGCCCTCCAAGGAGTAGTCATCCTGATTGCTGTATACATTACCGTTACCGATTTTAATAAGATGAAGCAATCCATTGACAGGAAAATTAAAAAACTAGGGATAAGAGAGGCTAAATGACATGAAGAAACTGATTTTTAATTACCAATCTATTTTGTTCTTAGTTTTAATCCTTTTAATTATTGTTTTCGGTATTTTGGAACCGGTGTTTTTTTACCCTGAAGTTATGTTTGATGTAACAGCAATCATTGGCGAAATCGGAATAATGGCTTTAGCTATGACTTTTGTTATTACCACAGGAGGAATTGACCTCTCGGTTGGTTACATTATGCAATTAAGTGGAATCTCATTTGGTTCAGTTTTTGCCACTACCGGTAATTTGTTTTTTTCCATTATCGTAGCCCTATTAGTTGGTACGGCTTGTGGGATTTTTAATGGTCTGGTAATCGTAAAAACGAAAATCCCTCCTATCATAGCCACATTAGCAACAATGAACTTGTTTAGAGGAATTTCCTTTATCATTGCAGGGACAGACTCTTTCACTGGATTTCCAGACATTTTTAAAAAGGTATTCACATATGAAATTTTTGGTTTTATCCCTATTAGCTTCATTTATTTGCTAATCTTGTTTGCTTTTTATCATATTGCCTACAGTAGGGGTCGGATGGGAAGGACTCTCAAGGGAATAGGGTTTAACGAATCTTCATTAATTTTTTCAGGCATAAACACAAAGAACTCAATATTCATTAGTTATGCTCTAAGTGGCGTAATGAGCGGTTTTGCAGCCATGGTCTATCTTGGACGCTTATCTGCTGCCAGAACGAGTATGGGTGATGGTTTAAACTTGCAGGTTATTACGGCCGTTGTTTTGGGCGGTACTTCGACAATGGGAGGAGTAGGGAGTGTGTTCGGAACTCTTATTGGAGCCTTAATAATTGGGGTACTGCGGAAAGGTTTTACTTTGCTCAACTTCAGTGGAAATATCTTTAACTTTACATTAGGAATGCTTCTTATCGTCTCCCTGATTGTCTTTGCGATGTTAGAACAACGTGATCACATTCAAAAGGCGAAGGTCCAGAAAAATTAACTCAAGGGTAGAGTTTTTTAAATTGGCACCTCTAAAGGTGCCAACTACCCTATTTCACCCCAAAATGTAACCTCTTCCCCCTTACTTTGTAGTACTACTAGATATAAATGGGGAGAAGTAATGGGAGAGAGGAAAAACAAACTACTGATAATTATCAACATATTAGCGCTATTGGCATTGGTAGTTTCATTTTTTTTGGCTAAAACACCGCCTCTGACAAACAGTGAATCTAGTGGAATCACTACCACCTTTTCCAGGGTCTTCAATACTCTGGAAGTGCGTAGGTTTATCTGGTTGTTGATCTATCCTCTGCTTTTTTTATTCTCTATTTATCAAATTGCCGTACGTAGTCGCAGTGATGTTGATGAAGACCCCATAGGGCGTGTCGGCCTCTGGTTTGTCATTGCTGCCTTAGCAATTGGAGCCAGTTTAATCAACTTGAATATTGCCCTCCTGTGGCCTTTGCTTATCCTTTTAATTGCTCTGATAATCATCTATGTGCGAGTTCAACACAAAGATGCCTCCCTCGGGTACAGGATAGGGACAATCTTCCCTTTCAGTGTCTTTCTGGGCTGGGTCAGTATTGTGGCTGTCAATGAAATCACGCTGTACCTCTACAACACCTTTGCCTCTTACATCCCCTTTTCAGAAAGTACGCTTGCCTTGATTACCCTCAGTCTAATTGTTTTGATCAATCTCCTGGCAATCCTCATCTATGGCGATATCTGGTTCACTTTGGTGGGGGTTTGGACATTAATAGAAATCTATATAAAGTTGAGCCGACAAATGAACCACGACCAAGATATGAACCGTATTACTGTGGCAGGCGTTGGCCTCCTAGTGCTCTCCATCTTAATTCACCTAATAATTAAGGGGGGAAAAGTTGCCCGTCAGGAGAATTACTACTAAGTATTAAAACTTCGCGACGAGTGAAAGCTTTAATGATTTTAGCCTCCTTAAGTTTATCTAGAGCCTCTTTAAGGTCTCTAGGTTGCCAAGTATTCAAAATGCTGAAAAATGGATTTCCTTTTAAGATCATAGACTCTGAAGGTACTCCACAGAGGAGGGCTATGAGTTGTCTTTGAGTGTAACAGAGGGGGTAGTACCTTAAAAAGCTCAAGATTTGGGTTAACCCCTCGGGTCTCTTAATGACTTTTTGATTACAAACATCACAACCTGCACAAGAGTCACTTTCAAACCCTATTAGTGCTAAAAGAGCCTCGCGACGACATTTAGAGCCCCCCCTCATAACTTCCAACAGGGGGGAAGCTCTCTCTTTACCATCTAACAACACGTAGGCTTCGCACGCTTTCCCATCGCGTCCGCCACGGCCCGACTCTTGTAAATAGGACTCTATGTCACCACTGAGGTCTATGTGGACGACACTACGAATATTGGGCTTATCTACTCCCAGTCCGTAGGCACTTGTTGAGAACAAGAGCGCTGCTTCTTGTGGAAAGAACCATTTTTCTATTTTATCCCGCTCTTTTTTTGCAAGTCCTGCGTGGTAATATTTGATGGCAACCTGTGGTAGGCGCTCTTGCAATAGAAAGGCGAACTGCTCGGTCCTTTTACGGGTGGCACAGAAGAAAAGGGCCGGTTGGGGTAGCCCTGTGGTAATCAACATCTCGGCTGTGTGTAGTTTCGAAAGGGTGGGGTAAACTTTGTAGCTAATATTGGGCCTGTCAGGATTGCCTCGGATTAAGTGAAACTTCTCGCCATTAAAGAGGTCTTTGGCGAGACCCTCAATTATCTCTTTTGAGGCGGTGGCAGTGAAGGCAATCAGGCGCTCTGGCTCTAGGCTTCTTATAACCGGAGGTAATTCTAAGTAAGAGGGGCGAAAGCTCTTTCCCCATTGCACCACTGCGTGAGCCTCATCAATGACCATTAAAGAGAAGGTAAACGGCCTTAATTGTCTAATAATTGAGGGATTCCCCAATGTCTCGGGGTTGGTTAAAATGAACTTTACCGTTCCGCTTTGGAGAGCTTGCCAAATTGTCCTCCGTTCAGCTGTTGTTTGACCGCCCTTTAAGACCACTGCGCTTCCCCCTATATTTTCTATGCGCCTTAATTGGTCATTCATGAGGGAGAGGAGGGGGTAGACTATAAGGGTAAGATTGGGCAGAAGTAGTGCCGGGAGCATAAAACAGATACTTTTGCCACTGCCGGTGGGTAGAATAACTAATTGATTACGATAGCCGCTCTTGGCTTGCATAATATTGTTTATAACCAGTTCTTGATAGGGGTAGAGTGAAGTTAAGTTGAAACGCGTTTTTAGGGTATCAGAGAGGCACTCTTCCATAAAAGAAGAACTCAAAGCACTTAAGTCCTACTTCATAGGGCTATTTCATAAATTCTGTACTCTTTAGTGCGCTCCATGTTTAACTTTTCAAGGGCGTTTCTGATGTTCCAATTGATCTCGAGGATATAATTGGCCTCTAATATTTTTAAGCGCTTTATCAGCGAGTCATGTAGGTTTTTGTAGAGGAGCACATCTAAGCCCATCCCATGGTATTTTGGTAGCACTGCTAAAGCGAAAAGGCGGTAGCGGGTCTCTCTGGTGCGCACTCGTAGGAGTTTTGTGAAACCGAGGGGGAACATTTTTCCCTTAATAGCTCTAATTGTCGGGTTAGGGTCGGGGAACCCCAAAGCGTAACCGACGGGCACTCCCTCATCTTCTACAAACCAGACAGCATTAGGGTCTAAAATGTCTTTTAACCGTTTTATCATATCTTCGATTACCGAGGCGTCGACCGGTACATAACCCCAGTTATCGAGGAGGGAAGAATTAGAGATCCTCCAAATATGGTTAGCCTCTTCAGTAAGATTTTTAACGTCTATGGGGCGACAGGTGAATTGCCTATTTTTAGTCCCGAAGAAAGAGACGAAGCGTTGAATTCTCTCTGGAATTTGGTACCCCTTCTCTAAATCAACTTCATAGGCTAAAAGGTCCATGGCTTTTGTTAAACCGAAGTTTTCCATCAGAGAGTGGTAGTAAGGTGGGTTGTAGGGGGCCATCAATACCGGTAAGGAGTCGTACCCCTTCAGGAGAAATCCCCAGCTTTCAGCGATAGGATGAATCGGTCCCCTCATAATCTCCATTTTACGGTTTCGTAGCCACTCTACCGATGCCTCTAGGAGAGCTGAGGCGACCGCTTGGTCGTTAACCGATTCATAAGCGCCAAACATACCGGTCTTGGTGTTGTAAAACTGATTAAACTCTCCGTCAATATAGACAAGGTTTCTCCCTAAGATTTGGCCATCATCCGATTTAGCCAATAGGAGGGCATAGTCATTTCCCTGTAGCATTACATTAGTTTCGCCTTTATAGGCGTGTTTCTCCTCACGCCATAGAGGGGGAACCCAGAATTGATTCTTCCGGTACAACCTCTTAGGGAAAAAGACAAAATCCTTAATATCTCGTTTCTCGGTAGCTTCTATTACTTGCATCGCCTCCCATTATAACACCGTTTTCAAAATAGGGTAAAACTTCTTTGCTTATTGTCTACTATTTCGGTATGTTAGTCATAGGAGGATGAATTAAATGTACACAGCAAATCCAAACCGTTACAAAACGATGCAATACAACTACTGTGGTAACAGTGGTCTTAAGTTACCGGCCGTATCTTTGGGGCTCTGGCACAATTTTGGGGACACTACTAACCTCAGTAATGCCCGTGAGTTGTTGCACACAGCATTCGATTTAGGGATTACCCACTTTGATTTAGCCAATAACTACGGACCCCCAGCCGGCTCTGCCGAGTTAAACTTTGGCAGAATATTGCGCGAAGACTTTGCTCACTTACGTGATGAACTAATTATTTCGTCTAAAGCCGGTTACTTCATGTGGCCTGGGCCCTATGGAGAGTGGGGTAGCCGCAAGTATCTCTTGTCAAGTTTAGATCAATCTCTAAAAAGGATGGGCTTAGAGTATGTCGATATCTTCTACTCCCACAGATTTGACCCCAACACCCCTTTAGAGGAGACTATGGGTGCTTTAGAGACAGCCTACCGACAAGGTAAGGCCCTCTATGTAGGGATCTCTTCCTACTCTCCAGAAGACACTAGGCGTGCTTACGAGATTTTAAAGGCACGCAACATCCCCTTATTAATCCACCAACCCTCGTACTCAATGCTCAACCGATGGGTAGAAGAGGGGTTGTTGGAAACAGTTGAGGAGCTGGGAATAGGGATGATTTGTTTCTCGCCTTTAGCCCAAGGGATGCTCTCCGACAAATATCTAAAGGGGATTCCCGCCGGTAGTAGAGCGGGTACTCCAGGCACCTTCCTCTCCAAGAAACTCATTACAAAAGAAAATCTGGAGAGAATTGAGGGGCTTAACTCAATTGCTAAAAAGCGGGGCCAGAGCCTGGCTCAAATGGCTTTAGCTTGGGTTCTGAGGCGTAAAGAGGTCACCAGTGTTTTAATAGGGGCCAGTAGCCCAGAGCAAATCAGGGAGAACGTTGCCTCCTTAGAGAACCCCACTTTCAGTGATGATGAACTCAAAGAAATCGACAAGTTCGCCCAAGATGGAAAGATTAACCTGTGGGCCTCCTCTTCGAAGAGCTAAATCTCACGCGTTAGGACAAACTCGGGCTTTCTGCCGGCATAATGCCCCCATTGAGAAGGGGGCATTAACACAGCCAGTCGCATCATAATCTCATCAATGAGGTCTTCACGGGTCTGTGCAGCGAGCCTGCCCCCTTTTTGGATAATCTCAAAGGGCTTGCCCACTACTATTCTGATAGGCGTCCTCTTCAGGCGCTTAATATTTTTAGGGAAATTTTCAAAGCCTAAAGTTGCTATCGGGATAAGGGGAGCATCTTTTTTATGGGCAATGAAGGCCACTCCTGCTTTGCCGGATTGCAAGGACCCATCCTTACTGCGCGTTCCTTCGGGGGCGATAGCCAGGATGGTTTTATTGTCCAAAGCCTCAAAGCACTCTTGGAGGGTTTGTCGCGACATATTTTCACGATCAACCGCAATGGAGCCCCAGAGGTTCATAGCAAAACGGGTCAGAGGCTTCTGCCAAAGTTCTTTTTTAGCTAGAGCTACTAAGGGGCGCTTTTGCATAAAGACGTAGAGGAGGGGTCCTTCAAAATTGGATGTATGGTTGGAAACGATAATGGCGGGACCTTCGCGCATAACTGTCTTTAAAGGGGAGGTGTCGACTTTAAAAAGGAGCCTAAACAGGCCCCTTAGGAGGGAATTAACGACTCTTTCTCTGAATTTCATAGGGGTACTATAGCAGAGAGTTGCAATTGTAGATAGATAGCAGGAGAAATGGGAATATCTTGGCTAAGATTGTATAACTCTCCTAAATACTCTATAATAAAGAAGCTAGACTTTATCTCAAAAAATTAGATAAAAATTCGCAGTTTAGGAAATTTTCAACAGAAATAGGGGGAAAAAGTGAATAATAGTAGACCAGACTTTTCATGGGTTTTAAACAACAAAAGAGAAAAAGATTGTAAATTGGCCAAGGATCTTTTTCCTGTAGAGATATCGCGTATTTCTCGACGCTTTCACCGGCAAATTCCCGGCTACCAGATGAGTCCACTTGTCTCTCTACCTAATTTAGCCCATAAATTTGGAGTTGGGGGTATTTGGGTTAAGGATGAGGCCTCCCGTCTTGAGCTAAATAGCTTTAAAGTTCTCGGAGGCTCTTATGCCCTCTACAAGTTTATCCAAGAACGCCTTGAACTTGGTGATGAACAAATGAGTTACACCTACCTTACCTCTAAGGAGGTCAAAGAGAAGTTAGGGGATTTAACTTTTGCCGCAGCCACTGACGGAAACCACGGTAGGGGGATTGCTTGGGCTGCCCAGAAACTTGGCCACAAGAGTGTTATTTATGTCCATAGTGATACCAGCCAGCTAAGAATTGAAGCCATCAGGAGTTACGGAGCTACAGTAAAGATTATTGAGGGTAACTACGATGATGCTGTCAAACAGATTAACCTAGATGCCGCTAAATATGGCTGGGAAGTTATTAGTGATACTAGCTGGCAAGGCTATACAAAAATTCCCATTTGGATAATGCAAGGTTATATGACGATGATGGCTGAGATACAGGAGCAGTTTAGTGGACAAGGGATTGTCAAACCTACCCATGTTTTTGTTCAAGCGGGAGTAGGGGCTTTGGCTGCGGCTGTTATTGGCTACTATTACAGCTTATGTGGCAGAAATGCCCCTAAGTGTATTGTGGTGGAACCCGATAACGCTGCCTGTCTCTTTAGTAGTGCCCAAGAGGGTGACGGTGCAACGCATACCGTTAAAGGAGCCCTCGATACCATTATGGCGGGATTAGCTTGTGGAGAGCCCAGTGAGATTGCCTGGAAGGTTCTCAAAGATACCGCCGATGCCTTCCTCTGTGTCCCCGATTATATTGCAGCACGGGGAATGCGGGTCTATGCTACCCCTCTCAAGGGAGACCCCTTAATTGTGAGTGGAGAGAGTGGGGC
>JBAYSE010000022.1:0-17588 GCA_041676265.1 Sphaerochaetaceae bacterium | reverse complement strand
TTTTTCCAGACTGGGTATTTTAAAGAGGGGCACATAGGTGTCTACCATCTTTAGCCCCCCATTGAAACTAGAGGCGTAACCGGCTTCGCTTAAAAGGAGGTCACTCAAAGCATAACCCCATAGGGGAGGCCCTCCGTGGGTATGTACAACAAAGAGGTACTCTAAATCCAGAGTAAGGTTCTGGAGGGTTTGCAGGATGAAGGTGGCAATTTTGGCTGGAGGTGAAGAGAAGTAGATGGGGTAGACGAGCCCTAAAGTTGTAACACCTTCTAAAAGGGCGGGTTCGTCTTCCACCTCTTTGATAGCTAGTACTTTCTCGTAGTCCAAGAGTAGTTTGAGGTCACCGGCAACTGTTTTAGAGTTTCCGCTGCCTGAAAAGTAGCAAATGGCACTACTCATCACTAAAACTCCTCTGCCTCTATTGTGTTTATGATGCCACAGACTGCCTCGATATCTTCCTCGCTTAAGTCTAAGTTAGTCACGAGGCGAACAAGGGGGCCAGAGCCTGAACAAAGTATCCCTTTTGCGCTCAATACAGAAGCAGCCTTGGCACCACTTACCCCCTCAACATGGAAGAAGATAATATTGGTCTCAACATCTGCAACGTTGAGTTTAGCCCAATCGGTTTTTTCCAGTGCCTCGGCAATTCGTTTAGCTCGTTGGTGGTCATCAGCCAGGCGTTTAACATTGTGTTCCAAGGCATAAATCCCGGCAGCTGCTAAAATGCCGACTTGACGCATACCGCCTCCCAGCAATTTTCTGACCCTTCGGGCCTCTTTAATGAACTCTTTTGTTCCACAGAGGACACTTCCCACTGGGGCACCCAGGCCTTTTGAGAGACAAACTGTGACAGTGTCGCCATTCTCAGCTAAATGGGAGATATCGACACCGGTGGCAACGGCGGCATTGAACAGGCGAGCTCCATCGATATGAACATAGAGGCTGTGTTTTTTAGCTAGTTCTTTAATCCCTTGGAGGGTTTTCAGAGGGTAGCAAATTCCCCCAATTGTGTTTTCGACTTCAATTAAGGCAGTTTTAGCGAGGTCATAGGCCACCGGTTTTATTAGGGGCTCTAACAGGGCAGCTGAAAGGATTCCCCTAGGTGAAGCCACCGCGATGGGCAGGGCTCCGGCTATGGTGGAAAGCGCCCCTATTTCGTGTTGAATGATGTGGCTTTCACTGTGGGTTAATACTTCACTCCCTCGACCGGCTAAGATATAAAGGGGGATTAAATTCCCCATCGACCCGGACGAGACAAATAGGGCGGCCTCTTTGCCGAGGCGTTCGCTCATCATCGCTTCAAGACGGTTGACCGTAGGGTCTTCAAAATAGACATCATCACCAACTTCGGCATTGGCCATAGCCTTACGCATGGCTTCGGTTGGTTTTGTGATGGTATCGCTCCTTAGATCGTATTTTTTCATCTGCTGACCTCCTTTGAAATCTCTTCCAGTAGTTCGAAAAAGGTGGGAAAAGTCACTTTAACCGCTTCCGTAGAGTCGATTACCACCGGTTCCTCGGTGGCTAAAGAGGCTATTGCCAACGCCATTATAATTCGGTGGTCGCCAAAACCTTTGACAGCGCCACCCCTTAAGTGCCCATCTCCCTTTATAAGGAGAGAGTCACTCCCCTCTTCTACCTCTGCTTTTAGTGCTCGTAGGTTGGCAACCATTGAGGCAATCCGGTCACTCTCTTTAATTCTCGCTTGGGGGACATTGTGCAAGAGGGTCTCTCCTTGGGCAAAACAAGCGGTAACAGCCAATATTGGGAGGGTGTCAGGCATTGCATTGAGGTCAAATTGTCCCCCTTTTAAAGGCCTCCCGTAGACGGTGACTGCGTTGTTTGTCCATTTTATGAGGCACCCCATCTTCTCTAAAATTGTTAACAGTTCTTTGTCGCCCTGACTATCATAGTAATCTAAGCCTCTAACAGTGACTGCCGTGCCGGCAATTGCCGCTGCGCAGAAGAAAAAAGCAGCCGCTGAGTAGTCTCCCCCTATAGTTGTCTCAAACGAACTGTAAGATTGACCCCCTTTTAGAAGGAAAGAATCGAAATTAGGGGAGGCTTGGTAGCTAATATTTTGGCGCTTTAACCACTGCAAAGTCATCTCCACATAGGGTTTTTCGTTTAACAGTGGGATGGTTAAAGTGGTATCCCCTTTACCAAGGGGAGCGGCCAGTAAAAGGGCCGATAAGAACTGGCTGGAATGGCAAATTAGCGAGCTTTCTCCCCCCCTTAAAGGACCTTTAATAGTATAGGGAGGATAGCCTTCCCGCTCTGCTTCAACTGCAACCCCTAGATTGGTGAGGGCGTTGAGGAGTTCATTTAAGGGGCGCTTATTGAGTTGTTCATCACCGTAGAAGGTGATGCGACTGCCACTGGTAGCGGCTAAACCGGTGGCTAAATAGAGGGTCGTTCCTGAGTTACGACAATCTAATGTGACCTCTTCAGGGAAAGTCTCAACCCCCACGATTTTAATTGAGTTGGGGCCAAGGGTAATTTTCGCCCCCAGAGCCCGACACACTTCAAGGCACGCCGCAGTGTCCTCACTCTCAAGAGGGTTGTGGATTATACTCTCCCCGGAGGCAAAGGTGGCGATTAACAATCCCCTGATAGTGTGCGATTTAGAGGCTACAATATCAATCTCGCCCGATATACCACGACGATGAAGGCTAATACTCATAAGAGCGATAATAACTGTTTTTTGAATGCAAAGGAAGACCCCCCTAACTGAGATAGGGGGGGGTAGAAAAGTTTTGTTAACCTAAACTACTTTTTATAGATGTTCTTAACAGGGTGGTAGTCCATGGTGTTACCATACCAGCCGCCCCACTTGTTAGTGTCAATCATGTTAAGAGTTACGTAGTAGTAGATATTCATGATGGCGTGGTCTTGGTTAATCATGATGTCTTCGGCCTGCATTAAGACAGCCATTCTATCGGGACCGTCCAACGTGGGAGCCTCTTTAATGAGGGCATCATAGACTGCGTTGGAGTATTTACCACCGTTCATGGCAGTACCGGTGACGAACATGTCGAGGAAGGTGTTAGGATCTTGATAGTCCCCTACCCAACCTGCTCTGGCAATCTGGAAGTCCCCGGTATTTCTGCTGGAGAGGTAGGTTGCCCACTCTTGGTTTTCAAGCTCAAGGGTAATATTCAGGTTGTTCTTCCACTCTTGCTGTAGGTACTCAGCGATGGCTTTGTGGTTTTCATCGGTGTTGTAAAGGATATTGGTTCTGGGGAAGCCTACTCCATTGGGATAGCCGGCATCAGCTAAGAGCTTACGAGCTCTGGCTACATCATAAACAGGTTCTCCAAGGCTATCGTAGCCAGCCATCTCCGGGACAATGCCCCAAGCAGGAATTTCACCGGCGCGAACTACGCGGTCAACAAGCTCTTGGCGGTCAAAGCTGATTGAAAGGGCTTCTCTGACTCTTGCGTCGTCAAAGGGGGCCTTTTCGGTCTGATAAACGTAGTAGTAGGTTGCCAACTGGGGAGCTTTGTGGAAGTCTCTGCGAAGAGACGCAGCTTCAATCTGGTCCCTAGGGATAGTGGTTGTCCAGTCAATTTCACCGTTTAGGTACATGTTGTAAGCGGTGGTGTTGTCGTCGATTGGGTAGAAAACGACTTCGTCAAGTTTGACAGCGTCCTTGTCCCAATACTTATCGTTGGGGACAACTTTAATGGCAGACTGGGGAGTCCACTCTTTAAGCACGTAGGGGCCGTTACCTACAAAGTTTTCAGGAAGGGTCCACTTAGAACCATACTTCTCAATGGCATGCAGGGGAACCACAGCAAAAGAGTAGTGGGCTAGTGCGTCAACGGCGTAGGGCAGTGGTCCAATGAGATCCATCTGGAAGGTTTTGTCGTCGAGGGCACGAATTCCAACAGCTTCTCTTCCGGCTAAGCCTTCGTTAAATTCCTCGGCACCTTTGATAAACATGGCGGGGAACCAAGCATAGGGGCTAGCTGTCTCAGGATCAAGTCCTCTTAGCCAAGAGTCTACCACTGTCTGGGCGGTAATCTTAACACCGTCACTCCAAACTGCATCTCTCAGGTGGAAGGTGTACTGTGTCCCGTCGGCGTTACTCTCCCAGCTGGTTGCCAATCCAGGAACACCAAGGGCTGTTTCAGGATCGTAAGCTACCAAACCTTCGAAGATGGCTTCGTAGATTCTGTGCTCAGGTACTCCCTGAATCTGGTGTGGATCTAAGCTCTCCGGCTCTGCACCGTTGTTTAGTTTAAAGACAATTTTATCTTCAGCCGGAGCTGGCTCGGTTACCACTGGTTTGGGAGCTTCAACTGCAGCAACGTCTTCTTTTGTTACCACGGCAGGCTCAGCCTTGGCAGCTTCTTTTTTTCCACAGGAAACAAACAAGAAACCGACAAGGAGAACTATTAGAGCAATAGATAGAATTTTTTTCATATGCATTTCTCCTTATGAATATAAGCGTTCATCATAGAGTACCTTAAAGATGCGCAATAATCAAGAATTAAAGAATAGGGGGTTTTAATTCCCCTTTCTTTATTCATTTTAAATCACTATATTGAAACAATGAGAATGCGTCTTAAAATTAACGGTGATGGCTCTCTAAGCTACGGATTGTCCCTGTTGGGTAGATTCTTTTATGGGTTGTTTTGCTTAATTTTAATCATTGGGTTTATCTCAGTTATCAAGGATGATGGTTTTACAAAGGGAGCTTTTATCCCCATATTTCTCTTTTTATTAAGCCTGGGAGGGGCCGGGTATCGTGAGAATTGGCTCTTTAATCCCGCTGAAGGGAGTGTTGAGTCAAAAATAGGATTTCTTTTCTGGACAAAAAAAGGGAATTATCGTCTTAGCGATATTAATCGAATCACCATTCGACATTTTGTGAGGGGCAATCCTTCGATCGACCCCGCAGTTAAAGGACGAGGGAAAAACAAAGCTATGGTAATCTTCTCCCTCGAGTTTAAAGATAATTCAGCTAAAGATATAGAGATTATTGGCGAGCGGGTAAGTGGAGGGCGTAGCGAAGGCGCCGCCCTCAAAATAGCCACTGTGATGGGAATCCCTTTCTGGCAAGACCGGGCATCAGAGCGCTAAAGCTACTCGTAGAGCCAGCAAGCCACCGCATGGTCTGTGTTCATCTGCTTCATCGGTGGGATGTTGGTTTTGCACTTCACCATCCTATACTTACACCGATCGTAGAAATAACACCCCTCTCGCTCAACATCCGGTGAAGGAACATCTCCCGATAGAATAATCCTCTGCCTTTTTTGCTCAATAGTTGGGTCGGGGATCGGAGCCGCCGACAAAAGGGCCTGGGTATAGGGGTGCAGGGGATTTTTGTAGAGATCGCCTGAGCGGGAGAGCTCCATAATTTTCCCTAAGTACATCACCGCAATACGGGTACTAATGTACTCAATAACTGCTAAGTCGTGGGCAATGAACATATAGGTGAGACCAAACTCATCTTGCAAATCGTGAAGCAAGTTGAGAATTTGCGATTGAATGGAGACATCGAGTGCACTCACCGGCTCATCAGCCAGAATCATCTTAGGGTTGAGAGCCAGAGCTCGGGCGATACCTATCCTTTGCCTCTGTCCTCCACTAAACTCGTGGGGGTAGCGGTTTTTAAAAGCCCGGCTTAAACCAACTCGCTCCATTAAATCTTCTACGCGATTTTCGATGTCACCTTTGGTAATAGTCGGCTCCAGCATTCCCCTATGGCGATAGATTTCCAAAGGTTCGCTGATGATTGTGCGCACCGTCATTCTAGGGTTAAGAGAGGCATAGGGGTCTTGGAAAATCATCTGCATATCTTTACGGGCATCGAGTAACTCCTCTTTGGAAGCGTTAATTAGGTCAACACCGTTGAATATGACTTTTCCCGCAGTGGGTTTATAGAGCTGGGAGATAGAGCGCACGGTTGTCGATTTTCCACAGCCCGATTCGCCTACAATACCAAGGGTTTCACCTTCATTGACATCGAAAGAGATTCCATCGACTGCCCGAACGGTTCCGATTTGCCGTTTGAAAATAAAGCCGGCCTCAATCGGAAAATGTTGCTTAAGGTCTGTAACCTCCAAGAGTGGTTTTTTATCAGTCATTGGGGAACTCCTTTTCATCGGCATAGAGCCAACACGTCACTTCATGCTCATTGCCCAAATCTTTGGTGGGGGGGTAGTGGTGCCGACACACCTCCATCACTTTGTGGCAACGGGGATGGAAGGGACAACACTCAGGCAGGTCAATGACGTTGGGTGGTTGTCCTTCAATGGAAAAGAGTCTCCCCTCATGGGCTTTATCCAAACGGGGGACCGACTGGATGAGGCCATCGGTGTAGGGATGTGCCGGATTTTTGTAGAGTTCAACTGTTTTAGCCTTCTCTACAATTTTACCGGCGTACATTACACAAACATTGTCGCACATCCCGGCGACCACACCTAAGTCGTGGGTTATTAGGATTACGGCAGTATTCATCTTTTCAGTGAGATCTTCCATTAGTTCCAGAATCTGGGCTTGGATTGTGACATCGAGAGCGGTTGTAGGTTCGTCGGCAATCAAGATCTTAGCTTCACAGCTCAGCGCCATGGCAATCATAACTCTCTGCCGCATTCCACCGGAAAACTGGTGGGGATAGTAGTGGACCCTCTCCTCAGCTACCGGGATACCGACTAGTTTCAACATCTCAATCGATTTAGCCAAGGCTGCCTTACGGCTCATCTTTTGGTGGAGCCGGATGGTCTCTACCATCTGGGTAGAAATTTTTAAGAAGGGGTTGAGGCTCGTCATGGGGTCTTGGAAGATCATTGAAATCTCGTTGCCCCTAATATGTCTCAACTCATTCTCGGAGACTTTCAAGATGTCTTTGCCTTGAAAGAAAATCTCGCCCCCCACAATTTTACCGGGAGGACTCTGAATTAATCGCATTATAGAGAGGTTGGTAACCGACTTACCACACCCCGATTCACCAACTATACCGAGGGTTTCCCCCTCATTCAAATCAAAAGAGATGCCATCAACTGCCTTGACAATGCCGGCATCGGTTTTGAAGTAGGTTTTGAGATCTCTCACTTCCAAGAGATTTTTATATTCTTTCGCTTTCACTGCTACTAGCTCCTATAACTGATTCTTGCTTTGTGGATCAAATGCATCTCTGAGACCATCTCCCAAGAAGTTCATTGCAAAGAGGAAGATCGTCATGGCTAAGGCGGGGAAGAAAAGTTTCCACGGGTAGAGGGTCATTCCACTGACGGCATCGCCTACTAAAGAACCCCAAGAGGCGTAAGGGGCTTGCACACCAAGGCCTAAGAAAGAGAGGAAGGACTCGGTCATGATAAAAGAGGGAATCCTCAACGTGGAGAAGACAATTATGACACTCAAGGAGTTAGGTACCAAGTGGCGGAAAATAATGCGCCTAGTGGGCGCGCCCATTGAGCGGGCAGCTTCAATGAACTCCTGATTCTTGAGTGACATAATCTGGCCTCGTACCATCCGACTGATGGTGAGCCAACTTATAATGGCGAGGGCAAAGAAGAGGTTTAAGATATTCCTCCCAAAAATTGCCATCGCTATTATCACGAGCAACATGTAGGGGAGACCGTACATGATATCGACCACCCTCATAATCATGTAGTCGATTTTACCCCCCAGGTAGCCGGCTAAAGCTCCCAGTATTGTCCCAATTATTACGCTGGTGACCGTTCCAATAAATCCGATGGCAATTGAGACTTGCCCACCGTAAATTATACGGGAGAGCATATCGCGTCCTTGGTGGTCGGTGCCTAAGAAGTAGCGCCTTTCATGTTTTTTAGTGGCCTTTACGCTGGCGGAGAGGGCTCCTTGAATCGTAATCTCTTTATCGAGGGGGAACTCGGCGCTATCACTACCGGCAGCCTCTTTTAGGTCTATCAGGGCCATCTCTTTGGCCCTTGATTTAATTTTAGCTAAAACGTTTTCTTTAATTAGGGCATCTCTTTTGCGTTCAGACAAACTCTCTTTCTTATTCTCTAAGAGTAGTTGGTACTCAGCCTCTGTTAAATCGACGTTCTCACGCTTAATGGTCTTAAGCAATTGCTGTTCAATTTCTCGCTCATACTGTTCAGTCTCGATATCACGAGTGGTACCCACCATATCGGCATAAATTGAGACAATCTCTTCCACGGGGAGGGAGGCAATATTTTGCCGCTTTTGTCCATCGTAGGTGTACCACACTTTTTTGACCGTAATTTGTAAGTCGGTTTTGATCTTATCCTGTAAAGTATCGATTTTTCTCTGTTCCGCCGGGGTGAATGCAAAGGTCCCCCTTGCAACTTGCGCATCTCCCTCTATAAGCATATAATCCCAGACTTTGTTGACCTCGTTCTTGTCAATCCAGTACCAAATTTGCTCTTCGACCTCTTCGGGGAGATCCATGCGTCCCTCCCTCCAGGCTTGGGTATAGAGGTCGGCCATCCGTTTATCTAAAAGGAGTTCTCCAGCTGTCTTTGTCAGAGAGGGTTTGAGATGCTGGTGGTCAAGGATAATTTCGTCGTAGGGGTAAATTGGCAAAATAGGGGCGAGAATTGCTAGGAGGATATAGACGATGACGATAAAGACACTGATTACAGCCATCTTGTTTTTTCTTAGTCTACGCCAAGCGTCTTTACTTAAAGAGTTACCAACAATAACTTGGTCAAATTCGTTTGTAGCTTGTGGCTCTACCTGTTTATTTAAAAGATTCATCAATTAGCTCCAATTTTAGGAATAAGTTATACGGGGATCGAGGAGTGAATAGATAATGTCAACGATGAAGTTCATGATTACCAAGATGACCGAATAGACAATTACCACTCCAACGATGAGGGTGTAATCACGGTTGAAAGATGATTGAACGAAAAATCTCCCTAATCCGGGAATTCTAAAGACCTGTTCAACAACAACCGAACCGGTAATAATCCCTGCAAATGCAGGACCCAAATAACTCACCACGGGGAGCATTGTCCCCTTCATTGTATGCTTAAAAATAATAGTAGAGTTTTTCATCCCTTTGGCTTTGGCCGTACGAATATAGTCGCTACGCAGAGTCTCTAACATACTAGAGCGAGTTAGGCGGGCAATAGTCGCAAAATCGGCAAAAGCGAGGGTTAAAGCGGGTAAAATGATGGTTTTCCACCCATCCCCGCCGGAAAACCAGCCTGAGGTTGGTAGCCACCCCAGTTTCATGGCAAAGACGTACTGTAAAACGGGTCCAATTACAAAAAGGGGAATTGAAATCCCCACAACTGCCAGTGCCATACTCAAGTAGTCAACCCAAGTGTTCTGATGGACTGCGGCCAGCATGCCACTGATAATACCGAAGATAATCGAAATTCCGATGGCCACTACCCCCAGAATCATTGAATTGGGGAGGCTCTCAAAGATGTAAAAGTTTACATCGTGGTCCTTGTAGCGGAAAGAGGGGCCTAAATCACCTCTTAAGACATCAAACATATATCGCCCATATTGAACTATTAGGGGGTCATTAATGTGGTATTTTGCCTCTATATTCCTCTTAACAACTTCAGGGAGGGCTCTCTCACCGTCAAAGGGGCCTCCGGGAGCTACACGCACAATAAAGAAACTGATGGTGATAATCACCAGGAGAGTAGGAATGACACCCAAAAGGCGCCTGATAATATACTTAGTCATTACGGTCCTCTATAAACATATGTGCCGATAGTATACTAAGAAGAACAGATTTGCAAGTAAACTGAGCGTCCCTTCCCCTTGACTATTCGGTGTCAGATGTAACAGACTGCCCTTTGCAAACGCAGAGGATAATTAGTATGAGAATATACATCGAAAACCTTGGATGTGCTAAAAATCAAGTCGATGCCGAGGTGATGGCTTATGAGTTACAACAGGCTGGCCACTCTGTTACAGATGAAGCTGCCCAAGCCGACCTTATTTTAGTGAATACTTGCGGTTTTATCGAGAGTGCCCGCCGGGAGTCTGTCGACACTTTCTTTGAACTCCATGGGAGCAATCCTAAGGCTAAAATCGTCTTAACCGGTTGTATGGCACAGCGCTACGGTGAGGAGCTTTTCACCACCCTGGAAGAGGCTGATGGGCTCTTTGGCAACCGAGATTTAGGCAAAGTTACTGAAATTGTTGACTCTTTGGTAAAGGGGGAGAGGAGAGTTTTACTTCCCCCGTTTCCCTCTTTGGAAGAGGAGAAAAATAGACGGGGAGCACTCTTTAATTACCCCGGTTCGGCTTATCTAAAACTCTCAGAGGGGTGTAACCACCGTTGCCGCTACTGTGCCATCCCCCTCATAAGAGGTGATTTGAGAAGCCGTCCGTTTGACGCTATTATCCAAGAAGCTAGAGAGTTAATCCAGCGGGGCGTCAAAGAGATAAACCTAATTGGACAAGACTTAGCCGCCTACGGCAGTGATAGAGGTCAGGGGCAATTCTTACCCCTCCTAAAAGAGTTAGTCACGTTAGAAGGGAATTTTAAGCTACGGATGCTCTATATTCACCCCGATTTTTTCCCAGCAGACTTAATAGAATTTGTGGCACAAAATGAGAAGATTATCCCCTACTTTGATCTCCCTTTCCAACATGCCCATAAGCCAATCCTACGTGCAATGGGGCGGCTAGGGGAGGCTTCTAGCTATTTGAAACTAATACGACAAATTAGAGAGGCTCTCCCACAGGCAACTATTCGTAGTACCTTTCTTCTAGGGTTCACCGGCGAAAACAGGCAAAGCATTGCAGTTCTCAGAGAGTTTATCGAAGCGGCAGAACTGGATTGGGTAGGGTTTTTCACCTATTCCCGGGAAGAGCAGACACCGGCTTTCAACGACTCAAGTGTTCTGCGTTATCGTCGGGTAGTTAAGAGAGCCACAAAGTGGCAAAAAGAGTTGGAGGGGATTCAGCAGGTAATCACTGAGAGGCGTTTACAACGTCTGGTGGGGAGCGCACAAGACGTTTTAGTGGAAGAGCTAATAACCGGAGAAGATTTAGCAATTGGCAGGACAATCCATCAAGCTCCGGAAGTTGATGGGCTAACTGTTATCCTAGATAAAGAGGTAAAGGTGGGCAGTGTTGTAAAATGTGGCATTAGGCGGGTAAACGGAGTTGACTTAGAAGCAGTGGTAATCAGAGGGTAGCAGGCGGATGGCAAATATTGAGCACTATTTAGAGCAGTTAAATACACAGCAGAGAGAGGCGGTATTAGAGAATGAGCGCCCCCTATTAGTCTTAGCCGGGGCGGGCTCCGGGAAGACTAGGGTCATTACTACCAAGATTGCTTACGCCCTCGAAAAGTTGGCTTTAGAGCCGTGGGAGATCCTGGCGGTCACTTTCACTAACCGTGCAGCCAATGAGATGCGCTCTCGTCTTGAAAAGATGATTGAGGGGGTGGATCTCAATGAGATGCACATCAGAACATTCCACTCTTTTGGTGCCTGGCTTTTACGTCGCTATGGCAGTTCCATTGGGTTAAGCAGTAGTTTTACAATCTACGACGATGAAGACTCTCTCTCCCTTTTAGCCTCTTGCTTCCCCGAGTATAAACGTAAAGAGCTGACAGCAGTGGCCAAAGCAATCTCTTTAGCTAAAGATATGAACTTGACACCTCAGAGCCCTAATTTAAAAAAGGTGCGCTACGATTACGATTTTCCTAGGCAGTTTGAGCGTTACCAAGAGCGGCTACACCAAGTGGGGAATGTTGACTTCGCCGATTTGATTGTCAGGTCTATTGAGCTCTTAAAACACGACAAGACAGTTTTAAACCGCATCCAAAATAGCTTTAAGATGATTCTGGTTGATGAGTATCAAGATTCTAATATCAGTCAGTTTGAGCTTTTGAAGTATTTGGTCGGTCCCCGCACTTTCATCTGTGTGGTAGGTGATGATGACCAGAGTATCTACCGTTTTAGAGGGGCAGAGGTGGAAAATATCCTCTCCTTCCCTTCTGTTTTTCCCAATACACGGGTTGTTAAATTAGAGCAAAATTACCGTTCAACTACCAATATTTTAGCGCTTGCCAGTCATGTAATTGCCTATAATAGAGGGCGCCACCCCAAAACCCTCTGGAGTGAGCGGAAAAAGGGGGCCAAGCCTAAACTAATCTATGTGGAAGATGCCAAAGATGAAGCGGAGTGGGTGGCCAAAGAGTTGCAAAAAAGTGGTGACTACTCCTCTGCAGCAGTTCTCTATAGAATCAATGCCCAGTCAAGCCTCTTTGAGACTGTTTTTACCCAGAAAAGGATCCCTTATAAAGTGGTGGGAGCCTTGCGGTTCTTTGACCGTGAAGAGGTTAAAGATGCCCTTGCCCTCCTGTTCCTAGTCCTCAACAAGCGCGATGAGGTTAATTTCCTGCGGATGCTCAATAAGCCGGCACGGGGTATTGGGGCGGTGTCGCAAGCCAAAATAATCGATTACGCACAAGAACACAATACTGACTATTTAGAGGCTTTGGCCAAAGAGAGCCTGTCAGGAAGGGCCAGTCAGGGGGCCGAAGCTTTTCTAAACATGATGCAGACAGCTGAAGGTCTTAGCGATGGCGATAACTTAGCCCTATTGCAGTTCCTCTTAGAGCGGTCGGGCCTTATCGACTACTACAAAGAGGAAGATAGGCGCAACCATACCGACCGGGTGGAGAACCTCAACAGCTTGGGAGCCCTACTGGCGGAGTACCCCTATGGTAAGGAGGGGTTAATTCTCTTTTTAGAGTCTTTGACCCTCGACAGGACCATGTTGGGGAAACGGGACCCGGCCAATGAGGCAGGGGTTACCCTAATTACGATGCACAACACTAAAGGGTTAGAGTTCGACAAGGTCTTTATTGTGGGGTTAGAGGAGGGGCTGTTCCCCTCTCCTATGAGTGAGAGCGATGCGGAACTGGAAGAGGAGAGGCGAATTTTCTACGTAGCCTTAACACGGGCGCGCAATGAACTCTTCTTATTAAATTGTCGCCATCGAGTTTTGTGGGGGACATCTTCCTACCAAACTCCCAGTCGGTTCATTTGTGGACTTCCCGAAGAGTTGCTCAAAGTCCAAGGCAAAAGCCCCCAAAGGAACAATAATTGGTCGCTTTTGGAGACGCGGCGGCAGAGGAGTTCCTTGGGAGGGGGCCTTTACAAGGGGTTCAACCGTACGGCCAAAGTCGAGGTCACCCCAGTGCAATCCTTTGTCAAGGAGACCAGTTATAATCTGGGTGATAGGGTTTATCATCACGACTTCGGAGAAGGTGAGGTGCAAAAGCTGAAAGAGATGCGGGGGCGTGCAATGATTGATGTTTATTTTACCACCGGAAGGGTGGTCACCTTTTTTACCGACTCGGCTTTACTGGAGAAATTGGGCAAAGACTAGACAAGGGGATTCTGTTTGGGTACTATTGCACTGTTGCTTGGCAACACTTCAGCGGGCCTAATTCCCAAAGCCCCTTTCCCTGGGATTAGCCTGAAGGCCCTCCTCGTTATCTCTTGACAGATAGTGGGGAAACGTGTAACTATACACCGCTGATTGAAAAGTAAGAAGAATGTGTGTTTTTAAGGGTAAGTAGATGAAAACTATATTTGTTAAACCGGCATCAATTGAGAAGAAATGGTATATAATTGATGCCAAAGGGAAGCGACTTGGCCGTGTGGCGGTTGAAGCTGCTAAGATTTTACGAGGCAAGAAAAAACCTGAATTTGCCCCTCTCCACGATAATGGCGACTTCGTAATTATCATAAATGCAAAAGAGGCCGCTTTGAGTGGCAATAAGTATGAGGATAAGGTCTATTACCGCCACTCAAATTATCCGGGTGGATTGACAGCAGAGACCTATGCGAAGATGATTGAACGTAAGCCCACTTTTCCGATGGAGCATGCTATCAAAGGGATGCTACCCAAGGGACCTTTAGGGTACAAACTATTCACCAAAGTGAAGGTGTATGCCGGTGCAGATCACCCTCATGCCGCACAGAAGCCCATTCAGGTGGAAATCTAATTTAGGAGTTGAGACGTGGCTGCAAAGAAAAAAGATGAGAAGAATATAAACTTAGGACAGGGGACCGGACGAAGAAAGACTTCGGTTGCGCGGGTCTATCTGCGCGAGGGCGAAGGTAAGATTACCATCAACGGCAGAACCGCTGAGGAGTACTTTGATGATCCTCTTAATGTCTTTATGTTGAAACAACCCCTCGATGTAACCGATAACACCAATAAGTTCGATTTAGTGATAAACGTTTACGGTGGTGGTACCACTGGTCAGGCCGGTGCCTGCCGACAGGGAATTGCCCGTGCCTTAGTCGCTTACAATGAGAATAATAAACCAGCTCTCCAAGCTAATGGGTTTATGACCCGTGACTCTCGTATGGTTGAGAGGAAAAAATTTGGTCAACCGGGAGCTAGGAAGAAATTCCAATTCTCCAAACGTTAAGGAGTGCTTAAGGTGGTTTTTGCCACTATTGAGAGAGGAGCTAAAGGGGAGGGCTACTTTGCCGTTCCTACGGAAGGCTCCTCTTTTTTTATCTCCAAAGAACAATTTGTACAGTTCAATCTACATGTTAAACAGGAGCTCACCTCTGAAGAGTTCTTTGCTCTTCAAGAGAAATTACTGGCCACTAGGTGCCGCCTAAAAGCCCTCGATTATTTAGCGAGAAGGGAGCACAATCGTCGAGAGTTAGCGTTGAAGCTGCTACAGAAAGACTTCCCCAAAGAGATAATTGAATTACAACTCAACAGATTAGAAGAGGAGCATTTACTAAGCGATTTGCGTTACGTCCAGCAGTTTATAGCCAGTCGCCAACGAAAAAACCCTGAAGGCTCTAAATTGTTGTTGATGCGACTGCAACAGAGAGGTGCCAACCGGCAGATTGCCCAAGAAGAGGTTGACAGGTGGTTCAGTGAGCCCAACAATTGGCGGGAAGCTCTAGAGAAGGCCAGCGAGAGGGCTTTTAAAAAGACGGGCGATAACCGTGAAGGTCTTATTCAAGAGTTACAGAAAAGAGGTTTTGCGTACCACGAGATAACTACTTTTTTGAATGAAAAAGGGGAGGACTGAACCAGCCCTCCCGTACAAGTTAATCTTCTAAAACTTTAAATGCTTTACGTCCGGCGTAGATAGCCGTATCCCCTAGATAGTCTTCAATCCGCATTAATTGGTTGTATTTTGCCAAGCGGTCGGAGCGGCTCATTGAGCCGGTCTTAATTTGTCCGGTTTGGAGGGCAACAACCAAGTCGGCGATAAAGTCGTCTTCGGTCTCACCCGAGCGGTGAGAGACAACCGCGGTGTAACCGGCTTTGTGAGCCATTTCGATGGCTTCAAAGGTCTCGGTAAGGGTGCCGATTTGGTTAACCTTAATTAAGATGGAGTTGGCTGTTTTGGTCTTAATGCCCATTGCCAGTCGTTTGGTGTTAGTGACAAAAAGGTCATCGCCTACCAGTTGAACCTTGTCACCAATCTTTTCAGTAAGCAGTTTCCACCCTTCCCAATCGTCTTCATCCATCCCGTCTTCAATCGAGATAATAGGATATTTCTCTACCCAACTGGTCCAAAGGTCGACCATCTGTTGGCTGGTGAGTTTTTCACCGGTTGACCATTTGAGTTGGTAGGTTTTGGTTTTGCTGTCGTAGAGTTCACTGGCAGCCGGATCGAGGGCAATCATGAAGTCTCCTTCCCGTCCGGCACTGTAACCGGCACTCTTAATCGCCTCCATGATAACTTCCAAAGCTTCTTCATTGGACTGCAGGTCAGGGGCAAAGCCACCTTCGTCACCAACTGAGGTGTTGTAACCGCGCTTCTTGAGGACCTCTTTGAGATGATGGAAAACTTCTGAAGTCATCCTGATCCCTTCTCTTATAGAAGAGGCGCCAATCGGCATTACCATAAATTCTTGGAAATCGACTTTGTTGTCACTGTGAGCTCCTCCGTTGATAATATTCGCCATTGGAACAGGGAGAACGTTGGCATGGTAGGCCCCTAAATATTTAAAGAGGGGTAAGCCGAGGAAATCGGCAGCGGCGCGCGCAGTGGCCATGGAGACGCCCAGGATAGCGTTGGCACCAAGCTTTCCTTTGTTCTCTGTTCCGTCGAGCTCAAGCATGGCTTTGTCAATGGCAACTTGGTCCAAAGCGTCCATACCTTCTAGTTCAGGTGCAATTATTGTGTTGACATTGTCGACAGCTTTGAGAACCCCTTTTCCAAGAAAGCGATTTTTATCTCCGTCGCGTAGTTCTACAGCTTCATGGACTCCGGTTGAGGCGCCTGAAGGAACGGCAGCTCTGCCCATCGAACCATCTTCTAAAATTACGTCAACTTCAACCGTGGGATTTCCACGAGAGTCAATAATTTCACGTGCTTCAATAAATTCAATGATACTCATTAATCTCATCTCCTATTTAAATCTATGCTAAAAATATGGTTGTTTTCACCCTTATTGTCAAGAAGAGGGCCTAGTTCTCTTTGCAAACCACCGTTTGAGTTGTACACTCATTTCTAGGAGAGATTAGATGCCGTACAAGTTGCCGCCATTAACAGATGAATTTATCTCTCAAATGATTTTCTGTATGGAGGATCAAGAAACTACCTACTACTTGAATGTCGACAGCGGGGAGTTAGTGGAATCCCGAATGGATGCCAAAGCTCTCTACTTGGCGCTCCCTCCCTGGAGGCCTTCCGACGGGTATCGTACGATGGAGAAGTTTGTCTCCAAACTACGCAATCCTATTTATAGAGAGCGCCTTAAGGCGGTCCTTCAGAGTGGAAAAGGGGTCTTCCGTCAATTTAAAGATGTTTTGGCTGAACAGGTGACACTCGAAAGGCTTTGGTACTACTTTAAAGAGCGGGAGATTAGGAAACTTATCTTGCAGTGGTACGAGATAAACGATGAGGCTTTTAGGTTGGAGTCTTTGGGGGAGGAGGCCCCTGAGGAACATCCCGCACACCTAATTTTGGAAGATTTTTCTTTCACAAATGATGCCTCAACTTACAAAGAGGAGCTAGACTCCCTTTATAATGAGGCTAAAGAAGAACTTCTTTCTAGTAATGAATACAGCTTAGACGATTTGAAAGAAGTAAGGGAGGATGACAGATTTTTAATAGCCCTTACGCTGAGCGCAGAGGCAGTTGGCTTTGTTAGGTACAGAACAGAGGGCGAGATTACCAAGATTTTGTTCTATGCTATTGAGAAGGAATTCAGAGGAATGGGACTTTTTCACGCCCTTTTTGATACCTTGATAGAGAACCTTGAAACAGACGAAATAATCATCCCCTTAATGGGTGATTCTCTCAAAATAGAACGAATGTTTGAAGGGGCTAACCCTGTACCAATAAACAAAACAATTTTGCTCTCTACAAACACTTGGCGAGACGCTTCTCAATTGACAAATATAGACAAAAGGGTGTGAAATAGTACATTTTTTATGACAAAATAAGCCGATTCTCAAATTATATGAGAATCTTATAGAAATGATGTAACTATTTACCTGTTTATTGATTTAACTTGACAGCTATATAGGGCGTTGTTATAATCCGTCATGTATAACGAGAAAAGGGATGAAGCGGGTCTTTGCGCCTGCCCCGAATTATTTTGGAGGAAGTATGAAGAAGATTTCTGCAGTACTTTTAGTTTTAGCACTCGTGG
>JBAYSE010000021.1:0-17922 GCA_041676265.1 Sphaerochaetaceae bacterium | reverse complement strand
TGTGTCTCTGTTATCAACACCGGAGGGAAGTTTAACGACGATGTTTTCCAATTCTCGGTGGGCCTCAATGGAGTGGGAACTAAGGCTGTTAACGCCCTTTCCTCCTATTTTAAAGTGATTAGTTTCCGTGAAGGGACCTTTTTTGAGGCCATTTTTAAGCAGGGGGTTTTAGTTAAAGAAAATCGTGGTAAAACCGAGGAACCTAATGGGACCCTAATTGAGTTCACCCCCGACAGTAGCAGTGATATTTTTGGCGATTATAGTTTCCACCATGAGTTCATTGAGGAGCGACTGTGGAACTATGTCTACCTCAACACCGGCCTCACAATCGATTTCAACCGCAAGATTTTCTCGAGTAAAAATGGACTCCTCGACCTCCTCGATAAACAGGTGGGCACCGAAGGACTCTATAAAACAATCCATTACCGCGATAAGAAAATTGAGTTTGCCTTTACCCACACGCAAAATTATGGAGAAAACTACTTCTCCTATGTTAATGGTCAACACACCAGTGATGGAGGCACCCATCTATGGGCTTTTAAAGAGGGCATCCTTAAAGGGATAAACGAGTTCTTTAAGAAGTCGTACAGTGCTCCCGATGTACGTGATGGATTAACCGGTGCTATCTCGATTAAACTCCAAGACCCAATCTTTGAAAGTCAAACAAAGAATAAATTGGGTAATACCGAGGTCAGAACTTGGATAACCCAGAGCGTCAAAGAGGCAATAGTCGATTTCCTCCTTAAAAATCCGGCAGATGCTGATAAACTCTCCCAAAAAATTGCCAACAATGAGAAGTTGCGCAAAGAGCTGGCGGCAGTAAAAGGGGCTGCCCGTGAAGCGGCCAAAAAGGTCTCCCTGAATATCCCCAAACTTAAAGATTGTAAATGGCACCTCAACCAGAATGGAGAGAAAGGGGAAAAGTCGATGATTTTCCTCACTGAAGGGGACTCCGCCTCCGGCTCCCTGGTGAGTGTCAGAGATGTTTACACGCAAGCAATCTTTAGCTTGCGGGGGAAAGTGCTCAATGTTTTCTCCAAAAAGCGTACCGATATCTATAAGAATGAAGAGCTCTACAATCTCATGATTGCCTTAGGCTTAGAGAACGGAATTGAGGGGTTGCGTTACGGTAAAGTAGTTATTGCCACCGATGCCGATACCGATGGGTATCATATCAGGAATTTGTTGATGACCTACTTTTTAACCTACTTTGAAGACTTAGTGTTAGCCGGACGCCTCTTTATACTGGAAACTCCGCTCTTTAGGGTGAGAAACAAACAACGCACTATTTACTGTTTCAGTGAAAGCCAAAAAGAGGAGGCTTTAAATGAGTTGAAAGCGGCGGAAATAACCCGCTTTAAGGGATTGGGAGAGATCAGCCCCAAGGAGTTTAAGCAGTTTATCGCAGAAGACATTAGGTTGATACCCGTTTCTATCTCCTCTTCGCGGGAGATTCACCAGACTATGAAGTTTTATATGGGAGATAACACCCCTGAGCGCCGCGAATTCATCATGGAGAACCTCGTCTAATGGCTCACGCTGATAAAGTATTTAAGACCAATTTTTTAGAGTATGCCTCTTATGTAATCAAAGACCGCGCTATCCCCGATATCGCGGACGGCTTAAAACCGGTTCAGCGGAGAATTATCCACTCCCTCTTTGAGATGGATGACGGGAAGTTCCATAAGGTGGCTAACGTCGTGGGTCACTGTATGAAATACCACCCCCACGGAGATGCTTCGATTGGCGATGCCCTTGTCAATTTGGCTAATATGGAGCTTTTTATCGACCGGCAGGGGAACTTTGGTAATATCTTGACAGGAGACCCGGCTGCAGCTCCCCGTTACATTGAGTGCCGTATCCTCCCTTTTGCCAAGAAAGTCCTCTATAACCCGGAATTGACGGAGTTTACCGACTCTTACGATGGACGCAATAAAGAGCCGGTTGTTTTCCCGGCGAAACTGCCGGTCGTCTTAATTCAAGGCACCGAAGGGATTGCCGTGGGGATGTCGACAAGGATCTTACCCCACAACCTTTTTGAGGTAATTGAAGCGATGGAGGCAGCCCTCCAAGATAAACCTTTTGAACTCTTCCCCGATTTTGCCACCGGTGGTTATATGGACGTCTCTGCCTACGAAGATGGGCAGGGGAAGGTGCTTGTCAGGGCAAAACTAAACACCAAAGACCCAAAGCGGATTGTAATAGAAGAACTCCCTTACGGCATCACTACAGAGCGGATGATTAAATCGGTTGAAGATGCCGCCAAGAAAGGGAAACTCAAGATTGCCAGTATCAATGACTACACGGCCGACAAGGTAAATATTGAGGTTACTTTAGCCCGTAACACCTATTCAAAAGATGTGGTAGATGCCCTTTACGCTTTTAGCGCCTGTGAGCAGTCAATCTCTATAAATCCCTTGGTAATTAACCAAAAGATGCCCCAGATTTTCAGCGTCAGCGAGATGGTGAGGCACCATAGCAAGCTCCTGTTGGAGATTCTGGAGAAGGAACTTATCAATGAACGGGGGCACCTTAAAGAGCGACTTTTTGAGCGGGCGCTGGAGAGAATCTTTGTCGAAGAGCGCATCTATAAGCGGATTGAAGAGCAGAAAAGCCAAGAAGAGGTGGTAGAAGCTGTAATTACAGGTTTTGAACCGTTTTTGGACCAGATATCGCGCTCTGTTACCAAAGAGGATGTCGACAAGCTCTTAAAGATTCCTATTCGCCGCATTAGCCTTTTCGATATTGAGAAGAACCGGCAAGAGATTGAATCAATTAAAGGGCGTCTAAAGGAGATTGCCGCCCACCTCAAGAATTTAGTTGCTTATGCTTTGAGTTACCTTGAAGAGGTGAAGAAGGTCGCTGACTCTTCCCACCGCAGGCGCAAAACAACGATAGCCTCTTTTGAGAGAACTGATGTGCGTGAGGCGGCCAACCGCAACTTAGCTCTGAAGTATGATGCGGCGACAGGGTACCTTGGTTACGATTTACGGCAGGGCAATACCCAATTTATGGTTTCGACCTTTGACCGTGTCCTTATTATCCAGAAAGACGGCACTTACTTTGTAACTGATGTGCCCGAGAAGCTCTTTGTGGGTAAACAGATGCGCTATTGTGGCCTAGCCGATAAAGAGGTGATGGACAAAGTTGTGTTCACCGTCATCTACCAGGAGAATACCCTTAAATATCTCTTCATTAAGAGGTGTCGGATTAACCAATTTATCTTGAATAAAACCTACCATCTACTCCCTAAGGGTGCTTTTAAACTCTATTCACTTTCGACCCACGATGATGCACGGATAACCATCCAATTTAAGAAGGGTAAGGGGTATAAAAATTTAGAGGATCGTACCTATTTCTCTCGCTTCTTAATTAAGGGGGTAAGGGCTAACGGGGTGCGTTTGACAACTAAAGAGGCGCAAACCATTCGCATCAAGCGAGAAGATGACCCGAAAGCCGATGAAGAGCCCTCCTTATTTAAGGACATAGACCCTTTTGATGACGATTGACGAGTTTAGAAACAGGATCCTCTACGAAGACAACCACCTCTTAATAATCAACAAGTTGCCGGGAGATCTCGTTCAGGGGGACCAAAGTGGAGATGTGACCCTTGCCGATGAAGCGCGAACCTACTTAAAAGAGGCCTATGGTAAAGAGGGCAATATTTTCTTAGGGATCCCCCATCGTCTTGACCGTCCCACCAGCGGGGTAGTGATTTACACCAAGACTGAGAAAGCTCTCAAGCGAATGCACGCCCTTTTTCGCGCAGAGGGGGCGGTCGAAAAGATTTACTGGGCAGTTGTTGATTCTTTGCCTCTGGGCGATGAGGGGTTGGTGGTTCACTATTTAACACGGAACCGGGTAAAAAACCGCTCCTATGCAACCGTTGAAGAGAAGAGAGGAAGCCAACTAGCCAAGCTGAGCTACACAATTAAGGGAGCCTCTAAGGCGTTCTATTTATTGGAAATTGAGCTAATTACCGGGCGCCACCACCAAATAAGGGCACAGCTCAACGCTTTGGGCTCTTCAATTAAAGGGGATTTGAAGTACGGCTCCCGCCGGTCCAATAAAGGGGGAGGTATCCACCTCCATGCTCGGCAGGTCAGCTTCATCCATCCCGTGAGGCAGGAGAGGGTGACAGTTATAGCTCCCCCGCCCAAAGATCCTCTTTGGGACTATTTTGTGACTCTGCTTTCTTGAAAAACGACCCCGACTCTTTTTTTACCATCGGCTTTGACAATAAATGGTCGCTCCCCTTTAACGTGTCTGAAGTGGGTAGTCTCTTCAATTAGGGGCAATGCGTCGAGGTAGTCAAAATCTAGTTTTCCGTCATTAATAGGCGGGTTAACCGTTAAATAGATAGTCCCCAAAGCCGTAATATTTTGGAAGAAGTGGGTTCCTTGGCTCGGCTCCACTTGGTAAGTTGAGAGGCCACTTTCAATAATTACTTTTGCTTTGGAAATCTGTGACCATACGGCGGGTATGCCCAACCAAGGGTCGCTGGAGCCGAGACGGCCGGCTACGATTAAGATGTAAGGTCTGTCGAGAGCAATGAACTTTTCGTTAATCTTGGCGATTTCTGCGGACATCTGAAGGGTCTGTGACGGGGAAAATGTCTCTCGCTTAATATAGACAAGGTCGCTCAACGTGTCGCTGTAGCCGTTGCCCATGACATGGTTGGAGAGTAAGATAGCCCCCTCTTTCTCCTCCTCTTTGATTTCAAGATCGACCGACTCAAACCCCGAAATTATTGGCCTGATTTGAAGGAGGCTAAACTCAGGTTTTTTCCAAGAGGGACGGTTGAGGTTACAGGCGAATTCAATCTCTATTGGGGTGCTCATCACATTCTCGCCAAAAGAGAGGAGGTCTTTAATAATTGGGGCAATGGGGTAACTGTTGTATTTTAAAATGGGGTTGAAGGTTATTACCTTCTCCCCTTCAGCACTCATTTGATCAACAAGCGCCCCTTTGGCGGAATCAAAAGTTGAGACCACATGTTTTAAGACCTCGGGGAATTTTTTGGCCTCTTCCAAAGGGATAGAGATAAGATTTTCAGGGTTTTTATTGGGGGAGTAGGGGGTGTTCATATCGAGGGCATAGAAAGACTCTTGAGCACTGGCCTCTAAACTCCCCAAATATTGGATGCCCCGTTTAGGGAAAGAGGGGGAGAAGCGGTAGGCAACGCCATCATCCACGACACTTTTACCAAAACCTATACAGAACATTCCCACCCCATCTTCGGCTTTTTCACTGCCAACGGGATAGAAGTTGAGGGAGCGCGCCACCCCGGCGAAGTTGGGGTACCAAAACTCTCCGTGACCACTACCGATAACCTGCTGGATAATAACGGCCATCCTCTCCTCTTCAACCATATGGTTGGTCGCTTTCAAATACTCTTTACTCTTTTTGTAAAAGACGGAGGCATAGACACAGGCTACGGCGTTGGCGAGGGCTTTTAGCCGCTGTTCGTCACTGCCGACATTAGGGAGCATGCAAGTCTCATAAACTCCGGCAAATGGTTGGTAGAGCGAGTCTTCCAACATACTTGAAGAGCGCACAGCGATGGGCACTTTGATGGTTTGGATGATTACTTCCAGGTCTTTCATCAACTCTTCCGGCAGGGGTTTGGAGAGAAATATTCTCCTCAGGGTTGCGTCGGGAAGACTAGCGGTAGCGAGGTAGTGGAGTTCATTCTCCTCCATGAATTGGTCGAACAGCTCCGTGGTGATAACCACCGTACGCGGTATAGAGAGGTACATCATCGGATATTTTTCGATGATATCGCTTTGGCGCAGTTGGTAGTCGATAAACGCCAAGCCCCGCCCCTTGCCCCCAATAGAACCGGAGCCGATACGACTGAAGAAGGAGAGCTCATCGTAGTTTTCGCGGTTAAATTGAGCGATTACCCCTTTGCCACGATTGAGTCGAAACTCTTTAATGAGGTCGATGAGTTGCTTTCTCAATTCCTCTACCCGTTCGTAGTGTTCCGGGCGGTATGGTCTAAAGAGGTTGGCAAGGGCATACAGACTGCGTGCCTTTAACCAGCGGGAGAAGTCGTTACGCTCGGCATGCTTTACAAAAGATTCGATAGGGATGGTTTCAAGGGTGTGTTGCAGTTCCCTTAAAGTCTCTGCCCGGGCAATTTCGTTACCACTTTCGTGGTGGCGAAAGATAAAGGGGCCGAATCCGTAGTTCTCAAAAAGGTACTGTTTTAGGTCGTTTAAAAGGGATGAGCTCTGTTTCCAGATAAAAGAGGCCGATACCTTTTTAGCCTCCTCTTCGTAATCGGCCCTTGTAGATTGCAAAAGGAGGGGGAGGTCGGGGTGTTTCATTCGGATAAAGCGACACAGTTTTAACCCCGCTTGCGGATCACTTTTCCCCTCTTTCTCAAAATTAACATCCGTAATTATCCCCAAGAGATTTCTTTTAAAAGATTCGTAGAGGTAAATTGCCTCTTCATAGTTTTGCGCCAACAATATTTTAGGCCGGCCTCGCATCCTTAAAGCAGTTGCCCAAGGGGTAAGGTCTTCACTCATACTCATCCGCGTTTGTTGGATTATGGCGGTATAGAGGAGGGGGAGATAGGTGGAGTAAAAGCGGACAGAGTTTTCCACTAAAATGATGATGGGGACCTCTGCTTCTGTTTTGGCATCATGCACGGCGTTCATTTTATCTTCGATGAGCTTTATCATGGCTAAGAAGATGTTGGAGTTGCCTTGCCAGTAGTAGAGGTAATCGATGGCTTCAATATTTCTCTTTTTTAAAACCATGCTCACATGGTGAGTTGGCGAGGGGGAAAGGGCAATAATAGGGAGGGCCGGATTCTTTTTCTTAATCTCTTGGGCTAGTTGAATTACATTGGTTTTACCCAATTCCAGCATAGTGATTACCAAATCGGCCTCTTTAGACTCTAAAAGATAAAAGAGGTCGCCTGTGGTGCGGGCAAAAAAGATTTTGGGGGGATTGGTTAACCCCAACTGGGTATATTCTCGAAAGAGTTCTTCCTCTACTCTACCGTCAGCCTCTATTAAAAACTGGTCGTATTCACTGCAAATCAGGACAACATTGTAGATATGGCGAGGCATAAGAGCCCCAAAAGGGTCGCTGTCTCTCAATAATTTTTTCATGGTTAATTATCGTAGCATAGAAAGGTAAGATTACCTAGTTTTATCCTTTTTAGACTTCTCCTATTGAATAAAAAAACAATGCAACTATTGGGAAATTCCCAATAGTTCAAAGTTCTCCAAAGGGAAGTATGTCCTTCATTTAACTTGGAGCCATATTCGCTTAACAATGCGTGTAGATAATCCAACGGCAAAAGATAATTTAACATCAACTGTATATGAAAAAGCAACTAGCCAAAAAAAAATCGGAATTAAATATCGGTCAGAACGTTTCCTATTGACTTAAAAAAACAATGCAACTACATTTTTTCCAACAGATATTTATGACCATGGGAGGCTCTTATGTACAATTATGATGAATTTATGGCTAATCTTGAACGCCGCAACCCAGCACAAGAGGAGTTTATCCAAGCAGTAGGGGGAGTAGTTGAGTCGGTAATCGACTTAGTCAATGACAACCCCGCCTACGTTGATGCTAAAATCCTCGAGCGCATAACTGAGCCCGACCGGGTGGTCAGCTTTAAAGTGGAGTGGGAAGATGATAACCACAACGTCCAAGTTAATCGCGGTTACCGTGTCCAATTTAACAACACACTAGGACCCTACAAAGGAGGTCTGCGTTTCCACTCAAGTGTCTCTTTAGGGTCTTTCAAATTTCTGGGCTTTGAGCAAACTTTCAAAAACAGCCTGACAACACTCCCCCTCGGAGGGGGTAAAGGGGGGAGCGACTTTAGTCCCCGCGGTAAAAGTGATGGTGAGATAATGCGCTTCTGTCGTGCCTTCATGACGCAACTGCAAAAATACATAGGACCGGAGACCGATATTCCGGCCGGTGACATTGGTGTCGGGGCACGGGAAATAGGGTATCTCTATGGACAGTACAAACGGATAAGCGATGAGCATGCCGGCGTTTTAACCGGTAAAGGGATCCTCTGGGGAGGCTCACTAATTCGTCCGGAAGCGGCCGGTTATGGTGCGGTCTATTTTGCCCGTGAGATGCTTAAGAAATATAACGACACGTTAGAGGAGAAAAGGGTAGCAGTATCGGGCTTTGGAAACGTTGCCTGGGGTGTGGTAAAAAAAGCCTCTATGCTGGGAGCTAAGGTTGTGACCATTAGCGGTCCTGATGGTTATATTTTGGATGAAGAGGGGATTTCGACCCAAGAGAAATGGGACTACATGGTTCAACTGCGCCTCTCTAATAACGATGTTGTGGCCCCCTATGCCCAGAAGTTTTCAGCCCAATTTATCCCCCGTAAGAAGCCCTGGGAGGTTCCGGTTGATATGGCTTTCCCATGTGCCATTCAAAATGAGTTGGCCCTTGAAGATGCCCAAACTTTGGTTGGAAATGGGGTAAAGTATGTTTTAGAGACTTCGAACATGGGGTGCCAGCGATTAGCTGAAAACTATTTTATTGACAATAAAATACCTTATGGACCGGGTAAGGCGGTTAATGCCGGAGGGGTGGCCGTCTCCGGCTTGGAGATGGCACAGAACGCCATGAAGTTGCGCTGGATGGGCCAAGAGGTAGATTTGAAGCTCCAGGAGATTATGAAGAGTATTCACGACACTTGCCTAGAACATAGCACGGAGCAGGAGAGCTACATCAACTACGCTAAAGGGGCCAATATTGCCGGCTTCAAACGGGTTGCCGATGCTATGTTAGAGCTGGGTTACTAAGGCCACCCTCTTCGCTAAAGTCTTTCAAGACCGATATTGATAACAACCAGATGAGGGGAATTTTTCCCCTCATCGATAAATTTGGAATGATACTAAACATCCATAGAAGTTATATATACACTATATATAGTGTTGTTTTGCCATAAGTAACAAAAGAACATATACATCTTGCGTACCCCTAAAATATGTGGTAATCTGAGAATCGCCCGCAAAAGCGGGTCAAATTATGTACTGGGGGGATGGTTGTGGCTACAATAAAAAATGAGCTCTCACCGCTAGGAAGAAAAATATTTTTGGACAGGTATGCACTCAAAGATGGTAAAAAAGAGTCGGTAAAGGTGGGAGACCTTGTAGTTGCGGTTAGCAATATTCAAACCGGGCAGAGAGAGATTGGTAATGTGGTGGCCATTCAGGACGATGTGGTTACGGTTGTCTTAGAGGACGCAACAGAAATTGTTACCTCCAAAGAGAATGTTGACATCCCTATTGAGACTGATCCCTCACAGATGCTCTCACGCGTGGCTAAAGGCATCGCCTCTATAGAGGAGGAGGGTAAAAGACAAAAGTGGGAGCAGGAGTTTAAATGGATTTTACAGGATTGGAAGTTTGTCCCCGGAGGGAGGATCCTCACCGGTGCCGGTACAGTGCAGAACTTAACCTATTTCAACTGCTACGTAATTCCTTCTCCAAAAGATAGTCGTGGAGGGATAATTACCTCTTTAGGACAGATGACCGAGATAATGTCACGCGGAGGTGGAGTCGGGCTTAACCTTTCATCCCTTAGACCGCGTCATGCCTACGTAAAAGGGGTAAATGGACGCTCCAGTGGGTCGGTCTCTTGGGGGGCCCTCTTTAGTTTTGTGACCGGTTTAATTGAACAGGGGGGCTCACGCCGAGGAGCCCTGATGTTGATCTTAAATGATTGGCATCCCGATATAATCGATTTTATTAACAGCAAAAGAGAGCGGGATAAAATTGTCAACGCCAATATTAGTGTTGCCGTAAGTAATAAATTTATGGAGGCTGTCCGTTCTGATGGAGATTGGACGACCTATTTCCCCGATACCAGTGACCCTGAATACAACGAGTTGTGGGACGGGAACCTGGAAAAGTGGAAAGAGATGGGGAAAAAAGTGGTTCCCTACCAAACTATGAAAGCCAAAGAGGTGTGGAACCAAATAATCGAAAGTGCTTGGGCAAGTGCTGAACCGGGGGTCTTTTTCATCGACCGTTACAACGAGATGTCTAACTCTTACTACTACAACTCAATCCAAAGTACCAACCCGTGTGGTGAGCAAGGACTGCCACCCTGGGGGGTTTGTAACTTGGGGTCGATTAACCTCTCGCAGTTTGTGGTTGATGAGAAGGTTTTATGGGACGAGTTAGGGCGCACCGTTCGCTCTGCTATCCGCTTTTTAGACAATGTAATTGATGATACTCCCTATTTTTACGAAGAAAATAAGGAGCAACAGCTCTCCGAGCGGCGTGTGGGTTTAGGAACCATGGGCTTAGCCGATATGCTTATCAAACTGAAGATTGCCTATGGAAGTGATGCATCGATAGAGTTTATCGATAAGCTCTATAAATTTATCTGCATAGAGGCTTATAAATCGAGCGCTGAAATTGCCCAGGAGAAGGGCTCTTTCCCCCGTTTTGACAAAGATAAATTTTTAGCAAGCGGCTTTATGCAGCAGCTACCTGAAGAGGTTAGAGAGATTGTAGCTCACAAAGGCATTCGCAACGTCACGCTGTTGACACAGGCCCCCACCGGTACGACCGGTACCATGGTGGGTACGAGTACCGGAATTGAACCCTACTACTTCTGGGAGTGGGAACGGGTAGGACGGATGGGTTCCAACATTGAGCGGGTAGCTGTTTATGATGAGTGGGTAAAGGCCAATCCTAACCAACAAAAACCACCCTACTTTGTAACTGCTATGGACCTAGCCCCCGAAGGACACGTTAAAGTGCAGGCGGCTATCCAGCGCTGGGTCGACTCCAGTATCTCAAAGACAGGCAATACCCCTGCCGATTACACTGTTGAACAGACCGGCAAGCTCTATGAATTGCTCTACGACTTGGGCTGTAAAGGGGGGACAACTTACCGGGATGGTTCGCGGGATACCCAAGTTTTGATAGCTAAAGCCGACGAAGAGGAGCAAGAGGTAGTTCAAGAATTTACCGAGAAACCCAAGGCTAGGGTACGCTCGACAGTTCTCCACGGGATTACCTATAGAAAGGCAACTCCGATAGGGACTGCTTATATCACAATCAACTCCGACGGTGAGGTAAATGGAGAGCCTTTCGAAGTCTTTATAAATGTGGCTAAAGTCGGCTCGGATGTTTCTGCCGATGCCGAAGGTTTAGGACGCCTAATTAGCCTTATTTTACGAATGCCGAGCCCCTTAACCCCCCGTCAAAGAGCAGAAGCCGTTATTGCTCAGTTGCGTGGCATTGGGTCGGGCCGGCCAATGGGATTTGGGAAAAATAGGGTGATGAGTCTGCCGGATGCCGTCGCCCAAGTACTCGAGGAGCATATTGGCCTAGATCAAGATGAGGCTACCTATCCCCAACTCCCCGACGAAGATGATGATGAGTTGGCCATTAAACAGTTTAGTTTGGATTTGAAAAGTGAGGCAGTCGGGAATATCACCCCTGACATCTGCCCGGTTTGTGGTAATGTCACTTTTGTAAATATTGAAGGCTGCCGCAAATGCTTTTCCTGTGGACATAGTGAGTGCTAAACTAACAGAGGTTTTTTAATTCAATATTTGGAAGCTTCTCCCGTTGCGGACAGAGGAGCTTCCTTTTCGTTTTTAGATAACAATAAAAAAAGACTTGACAAAATAGCTGATGCGTTTGAAAATAATTACAACGTTGTACTTGAGTGGGAGATGCCCCTGCAACGCCTATTGAAGGATCTTTGCAAGGATGGAAATCGCTTGCTAATTAAAAAGTAAGGAGGAGGGAAATGAAAAGACTCATTTCTACGGTTTTAGTGGTATTGTTAGTAACTGTGGCTCTCTTTGCCGGCGGGGCAAAAGAGAAAGGGGCACCTAGATTGATGCTATCCAACGCCTACTACACGGCTCCCTATTGTGCTGCTTACAACCCATCGGCTGAAAAAACGGCAGCTGAGCTTGGGTATAAATTGACAATCTTAGATGGTGCCGGTAACCAGCAAACCCAGTTAGAGCATGCTAACCTAGCAATTGCTGAGGGGTACGACGGCTTTTTGTACTTCCCTGCCGATGTTGATGGCGCATTACCCATCATTGAGGCTCTCAACGATTCCGGTATCGCATGGGTGGGGGTAAATGCCTATCCTGGCGATAAAATCGATGAGGTTGGAATGCAGTACTATGTGGGACCCGATGCCGCTTCACACGGACACACCATGGCAGCAACTATTAAAGAGTTGTTCCCCAATGGCTGTCGTCTGGTGGGAATCGAAGGAACTGCCGGTCACATGCAGACGCTCTACATCAACGCTGCTTTAGCTGAAGACTTAGATGGCAGATACCAATGGCTTGACCGTCAGGACTGTAACTTCCAAGCCGAAGTCAGTATGACCAAGATGACCGATATGTTAACCGCTTATGGTTTAGCCAGCAAAGGGGGCAGAATTGACTGTATCGTGAGTCACGATGGTGGAATGCTCACCGGTGTCATCTCAGCTCTGGAGGCTGCGGGTTATAAACCTGGTGATGTGACAATCATTGCTATGGGTTCAAACCAAGTGCTTTACGATTCAATGGATTCCGGTTGGTTAACAGCTTGTTCGACTCAGGACCCGGTTGCTGAAGCCCGTTTGGCCGTTGAAACCCTCGACAAAGTCATTAAAGGGACAGCCACTCCCGGTTGGACAAAACTGCCCACCCCCGTTGCCTATCCCGATACCAAAGACGATTTCAACTGGTTCTAAACTGTTTTTTAAGAGGCGGGAAGGATTTCCCTTCCCGTCTTTAGGTTTGTTAGTGCATACTTCAGCATATAGGAGAGAAATTCATGGCTGATTACATACTGGAGATGCATCACATCACTAAGCGCTTCCCTGGGGTGGTCGCCTTGCATGATGTGAGCTTCAGCGTCCATAGAGGAGAGATTCATGCGTTAGTTGGTGAAAATGGCGCAGGCAAATCGACTCTCATGAAAATTTTAAACGGAGTTTATCAAGCAGATGAGGGGTCGATTGTCCTCAACGGCGAAAAAACTATTATTCGTAATACAACCGAGGCTAAGGCTAAGGGCATTGGGCTGGTCTTCCAAGAGTTCAATTTGGTTAATTCGCTGACAGTGGCTGAGAATCTCTACATTAATCGACTGCCCAAACGGAAGGGTCGAATTGATTGGAAAGCTATTAACAGAGAGGCTCAGGAGTTTCTCGATTCTTTGGGGTTTAATTTTAAAGCGACACAAAAAATCGAGCAACTGAGTGCTGCCCAACAGCAACTGGTCGAGATTGCCAAAGTTTTAGCGATTAACACCAGTTTAATCGTTATGGATGAACCCACCTCTTCTTTGACAACCACGGAGAGTGAGATTCTCTTTGCTATCATTGAAAACTTAAAGAGGAAGGGTATTTCAGTTATCTATATCTCCCATAAGTTGGAGGAAGTCTTTCGTTTGGCCGACACAACGACGGTCATCAGGGATGGACAGATTATTGATTCGGCTCCAACCGCCACCTTTACCCGCGATAGCGTAGTAGAAAAAATGGTCGGGCGGAGTGTCGATACCGAATATCCCCGTAAAAACTGTGAGATTGGAGAAGTTGTCTTAAGTGTTGAAGAGATTAAACGGGAGGGGCTGATTGAAGACATCTCCTTTAAGCTTCACAAAGGAGAGATCTTAGGATTTGCAGGACTGGTCGGTTCAGGGCGAACTGAAGTTGCCGAAGCCATTTTTGGCGCCGAACTCTACCAAAAGGGAACTATTGAAGTGAAGGGCAAGAAGATTGCGATTCACTCAACCCATCAAGCCAAGCATGAGGGGATTGGGCTCTTAACTGAGGACCGCAAAGAGACCGGTTTAGTCCTAGGCTACAACTTAATATGGAATATTACTATCACCAACCTTAATAAGGTGAGGAGGAGACAATTTATCTCGGAGAAGGCGGAGTCCCTTGCTGCCGCACGGTTTACCCAGGAGTTGAATATTAAAACACCCTCTTTAAAACAGTTTGCTGTTAACCTTTCGGGGGGGAATCAACAAAAAGTGGTCTTTGCAAAATGGTTATTTTCTGATGTCGACATTTTAATCCTAGATGAACCTACGCGAGGTATTGATGTAGGGGCAAAATATGAGATTTACCAATTGATGAACCGCTTAGCCGAGCAGGGCAAGGCTATCATTATGATCTCCAGCGAATTGCCGGAGGTTATTGGGATGAGCGACCGCCTTGTGGTTCTCAGTGGTGGCAAGAAAGTTGGCGAGCTTAACCGTGAAGAGGCTACTCCGGAAGCGGTAATGAGTTTGGCGGTTTCCAATTAGGAAAGGTGGTGTAGAGATGGAAAGCAAAGAGAAATCAACAAGTAAGCGGAAACTAGTCGCCTTTCTTAGAGAGTGGGGGCTCATTTTTGCCATAGTAATTATTACTGTGGTGGCTACTGTTATCAGGCCGGCATTTTTAAGTGGCAAGAATATGTTGAATATCTTGAGGGCCTATTCAACGATTGGAATAGCCTCTATGGGTATGGCTTATGCTGTCATTGGTGGAGGAATGGACCTCTCAATCGGTTCAACAATTAGCCTGACTGCCGTTGTCACGATGCTAATAATTAACAATGCCACAGTGGCAACCGTAACCCCGGCATCGGCAGCCCTGTTAGTCTTACTGGTGGGGATTTTGTTGGGGGCCCTCATTGGAGCCATTAATGGAACTATTTTAGCGCTGGTTAACGGGAAGTTAGCCGAGAGCTTTATAATCACCTACGCCATGCAGATTGTAATTGGCGCGGTTGCGCAAGCCGTCGTCAGGGGGAACTTTCAAGCTGCCCAGTACCGTTCAGGGCTCTTTAAGGAGTTTGGCATGGGCTTCACCCCTGTCGTCTTTATGATAGTAGTTGCCATTATCATGCAGTTTATTTTGGTAAAAACTCAATTTGGACGTAGCCTCTACTTCTTGGGGTCCAGTATGCAGGTGGCCAAAATGGCCGGCCTAAAGGTTAAGCAGGTGCGGTTTTTTGCCCATTTAATCTGTGGGGCCTGTGCCGGTTTAGCCGGGGTAATAGTGGTCTCAAGGGTTGGTTCGGCCTCAGTTTTACAAGGGCAGAACTACGAATTGGATGCGCTGGTCTGCGTAGCGATTGGGGGAACTAGTTTGGATGGGGGCTCGGGGAGTATTGCTAGGACAGTACTGGGCGTGATGGTTGTCGGCTTTATGATGACAGCACTCAATATCCTAGGGGTACAGTCGAATGCCCAATTAATTGTTCGAGGGGCGGTTATTGTCGCTGCGGTTGCACTTGATGTGCTCAACAAAAGCATGAAATTGCGGGAGGTGGCACAATGAGAAGTAAACGTGCAGTTGTTAAAAAATTTGTCAACGATCAACCGGTTTTATTGCTGTTTCTCTTTTTCATCCTCCTAATGGTGGTCATTAAGCCCTCTTTTGTAAGTATTCGCAATGTGAAGAACATCCTAATCGACGTCTCCATCTATGGAGTGTCGGCTTTAGCGATGACCATTGCAATCATTACAGGGGCTTTTGACCTTTCCCTCTCCGCTAATTTTGCATGGGCTCAGATTTTCTTCTGCTTCCTCTTAAATGCTTGGGGAGACTCTCCCGGTGCAATATTGGCGGCACTCTTGGTAATGCTCCTCTCCACGATGTTAGTGGGAGTTTTAAATGGCCTTATCGTTGTCTTTTTACGGGTTCATGCCTTCATTGCCACAATGGCCACCGGCATAATTTTAAAAGGATTTTCCCTTGTGTTCACTAAGGGCAACATGATTAGGACCACCAACCCATTTATTAGGGAGATGGGAAAGGGCACCTTTTTAGGGCTCTCCTACCTCACCTATATTTTCATAGCATTTGTAGTTCTCGCCTATTTTGTGATGACTTACACCCGCTATGGAAGAGGGCTCTATGCGACCGGTGGGAATATGAAGGCGGCAGAGCTCTCCGGTATTAACGTCAAATTTACCCGCTTCAGTATTTTTGTTATCCTGGGCTTCGCTGCCGGTATTTCGGGGGCGATGTTTGTCTGTCTGATGCGGGCTGGGTCGGTCTTGTACGGAACCGATTTAGCTCTCACTTGTGTTGCGGCAACTGTAGTGGGGGGAACGCCTTTAACAGGAGGGCGGGGGAGTGTCCTCAGAACCGTGGTTGGGATCTTGCTGATTTACGTCCTTTACAAAGGCTTGGCCTTCTTAGGTTTACAGGGCTATTACAACACCATGATTCGGGGCATTGTCCTCTTAACCGTGGTCTCAATTGATGCGTTTATGACCCGGGGAGATAGGTGGTGAGTGATGAAAATTGCCATAGCGTCACTGCAGTGTGAAAGTAATACATGTACCCCTATAGCAACCCGTAGAGGTGATTTTGACTACGCCTCTGGCAAAGCAATGCTAGAGAAGGTCCATGTAAAAGAGCAGCTACTGGACTTTGGAGCAACTATTATACCCACAATTTACGCCCATGCTTTGCCGGGTGGTGCACTAGTTAAAGAGGATTACCTCTCTTTCGTAGATGAGATTGTGAACCCATTAAAAGGGGTAGCGTTGGATGGGATCTGGCTCTATCTGCATGGTGCCCTTTTTGTAGAGGGCATTGGTAGCGGTGAAGTCTACCTGCTGCAGCGCCTCAGAGAGGTGGTTGGCAATAGTGTGCCCATCGCTTTAGGGCTCGATTTCCATGCAAATAATAGCGATGAACTCATATCTCTGGCTAATATTGTGTGTGGCTTTCGTACAGCACCGCATGAGGACCAAATTGAGACAGAGCGTAAAGCTATGCGACTGCTCCTTGACTGCGTGAAAAACAACCTACTGCCCACTGTTCGCATGGCACGTCCCTATGTGATGCTGCCGGGTGATGTTGTTCAAACGGCACTGCCACCCATGAATAAAATAATGGCGCTAAGTGACAGAGTAGAGGAGCGAGAGGGGGTCCTCTGTGCCCAAGTTTTTGCCGGTCAACCTTGGGTCGACTCCCCCTATACCGGTCCCTCAATAATCGTAACACATGTGAATGACCCGACAGTGGCACAGTCTTATGCCGACGAAATAGCCCAACTTTATTGGGACAGTCGTTACGAATTTAAGTTCTTAATTGATGCCTTAGAACCACAAGAAGCGTTAGATTTAGCATTGAAGAGTCCTGAAAAGTTGGTTTTTGTGAGCGACAGTGGCGATAACACAACAGCTGGAGCAACCGGCGATAACGCCTATTTTATAGAGTTGGTAAAGGCCTGTGGAGCCTCAAATATCTTAATAGCGGGGATTGCCGATGCCCAGGCGACAGAGCAGTGTTACCAAGTTCCCCTAGGGACGCAATTGACCCTTTCGGTGGGGGGCTCGCTCAGTGAAAAAAGTGTGCGAACCACCCTAAAAGGGAGGGTTATACACAGGGGCGATGTTTTAGGTTATACTGGTGGGAACGCGGGCCGTAGCGCTACCTTAGATTGTGGGCACTTTACGGTAGTGATTAGTGAAAACAGAGCTGCTTTTACACGGGAGGATATTTTCAAGAGTATCAACTTAGATCCTAACAAGTACCATGTAGTTGTTGTAAAATTGGGCTACTTGTTTCCAGAATTAGCAAAAATAGCCGATAAATCGATTCTCGCTTTTACCCCCGGTAGCTCTGCTGAACGGATAGAGGACATTGGGTTAAAACGCATTAGGCGACCCATGTTTCCCCTAGACGATAATTTTTACGGAAAATAACCCGATTTGTCGGGAGTTGAAAACTGGATCTTCCCCTCCCGAGGGGATGTCACGACAAACCGGAACCTGTGTACTGAAGAAGAGATTAGCCAGGTTCGTATTTTAACAGTTACAACGTTGTAGCTGTTAGATTAAGATAGGAGGATGGAGTGTCATATTTCAATTTACAGGAGACAGAAGCACGCATAGAGAGGGTGCGACAGATTTTAAGAGAGAAGCA
>JBAYSE010000020.1:0-18039 GCA_041676265.1 Sphaerochaetaceae bacterium | reverse complement strand
TGACTCCCTCGGGGTTATCTTTGGGGAGGTGAATTGAGCCATCTTTAATCGAGTAGTCGCTACGGATAGCCCCCGACTCCTCCTGTTTGTTGTAAAAGAAGTCAATTAACGGATACGGAGAATAAGCTTGATTACTGTAGACCAAGAAGAGCGCTGTCAGACATGAATAGAACTGGTTAAAGGTCTCCTGTTCGGGATAACTGAGGTAATTTCCACTATGGCCATTCTCTTTGGTCCCATGCGACCAATACTCATCAATCCAAACCCACGTCCTATCGTACATATCGACAAAATCTTGATCGTAAAAGTGTACTGATGGCACCATATCTTTAATCAACATTGACTCCTTATCAAAATATTAGGAAAAAAATACAGAAACATGCACTATAAACAATACAACGGCTTAAGGCATTAGTCAAATAATCACTACATTTTTCTGATAACTTTTAACTGTTTAGGGAAAACTTTGACCGTTAAAGAGGAACAGCCTCGTGAAACTTCTTCCCCGTCACAATGGATAGCCATCACATCCCCATCAGCTTCCACGCTAATCTGTGTGGTTAAAAACTGGGAGAATCGGTCGGTTTTCAGTTGTGTCCCTGCGAAGAATTTCAGTACATAGTACAGGATTGCCCTCTTTTTGATTGGCCGATTGGCATAGACAACATTCAGCAGTCCGTCGTCAATCACGGAGTCGGGCGCCATTAAAAAAGCAGACCCCATTCTCCGTCCATTACAGATTGAAAACTGCTGTGATAATATTTGCTCTTTATTGTTGTCCCCTACAACCTTCAGCTTCATAGGAGTGGGAAAGTTGCGCAGTATCTTGAGGAAAGCTACCAGGTAGCTGAGCATCCCGCTGATTCTTTTAAAATCGGTGGCAATGAAATTGACCTGTGGTTCTACCCCAATGCCCACACCGTTGACAAAACAGCGGCCATGAGGAAAAATCCCGCCAAACAGCTCACCATAATCGGTGGGGAGCCACCGTCCATCTAAGATCAATTGGCAAGCTTCTTCCAGTTTTTGGGGAATCTTGGCAACAAAGGCAAAGTCATTGCCCCGTCCGATAGGGATTTGCCCCACAACGGGAGCCTCTTCAAAGCTCAAGTTCTTCTCCCGTATTGCCCTGGTAATGCCGTCAACAATTTCGTTGAGAGTTCCGTCCCCTCCGGCTGCAATAATTGTCTTAAAGCCCTTAATAGTGGCTTCTTTAGCCAGACGAATACCATCTGCCCGACATTCGGTTAGGGCTAAAACGAATTCTATATTTCGACTTAAGAAATAGTTCTCAATAGCTTGGCGGTGTTGGAGAGCCCCCCCTTTGGCCGCATTCGGATTTAAGACAATAAATAGGGGAGATGATGTGCCCATATGCAATTCCTTTTAACTTAGTATCAATCAAGAAGATAGCATATCCTATTTACTTGAGCTATTCAATTAAAAAAACTCTTTTACGAGGGGTAAAGGCTGGATGAATTTTTCTTTTAGCCTAAATCAATTAGTTATAAATTCAAACTTAACAAGACGATTATCAGAAGTATTTTTGGACAAAATAATACTTGTAATTGCCGTAAAGTCATTTTATAAAGGGTTTACGGTAATTATTATACGTAAAAGGGTAATAAAACCATGATACAAGAATTTTCAGTGAAAAATTTTAAATCTATAAAAGAAAAACAGACGATTAGTTTCACTGCTTGAAAGTGGAGCCGAAGAGTTTCTCTGTGTGGATATGAATAAATCGGTAAAGCTTTTAAAACTGTCTGTTTTATACGGCCATAATGCGTCTGGCAAAACCAACCTATTTTTAGCACTTGATTTTTTACGTACTCTCGTAATTGACGGCCAAGAGACAAAAGATAAAGAGATAGGATTCATACCCTTTAAATTCGATGAAGAAACTTTAAAGTTACCTGGTGAGTTCTCCCTAATATTCTATATCAACAAAATTAAGTACCATTACCAAGTTGTATTAAACAACCAACACATCCACAGCGAAACCCTCGATTTTTGGCCTGAGGGGCGTAAAGCTTCAATATTTAACCGAACTGGAGATTCAGCTAAGCAGATCTCCAGAATTACTTTTGGACTCAAAGCTGAGTTATCAGCTGACGATAAAAATTTTATTGTAGGTAATACACTAGAGAACAATACTGTCCTATACGCATATCAAAGGACAAACGTCGCTAATGAAGTCTTAAATGGCGTGGTAACCTACTTTAGAACCACTCTTTTACCTCTCATCGGACCTAATACCTTATTACGTCATTGGAGCATGTCACAAACCTTAAAAAATGGTGAAGACAAAGAGATCCTTCTCCAATTGATACGCAAGGCAGATTTCCAGATAACAGCATTTGAAGTAAAAAAAATAGTAGAACCGGTTGATGAAAAAGATTTTGAAGAGATTGAACGAAATGAACTTTATTTCAGTCACGAAACCCCTAAAGGCTCTTTTAAATTAGCGAGCACTGAAGAATCAGAAGGAACCCAGCGTTATTATAGAATCGGGGGCGTATTAAGGAAGCTCATTACCTCAGCGCACGTTGCATCAATTGACGAACTTGAAACTTCTCTACACCCTGATTTAGTCACCTTTTTACTTAAAGTGTTTTTAATCAACTCTCAAGATTCTCAAATTATAGCAACAACGCATGCTCAATATCTGATGGAATTGGACTACATGAGACGTGATATGATTTGGTTTTGTGAAAAAGCAGATGATGGTTCCAGCCAGTATTTCAGTGCCCAAGAGTTTAAAATTCACAAAAATATTAGGCTCGATAATTATTACAGGATAGGTAAATTAGGGGCAAAGCCAAGCCTAGGAACACCATTCTTGGAAGGCAATTGAAATAGTTGGGGAAGGCTACACTGAAAAGAGATATTTTGAGTATATGTGAGCGGTAAGATGTTTTTACCGGAACTGCGCCTTTCATAGACCCTAACCCCCCTCTACCTTGTCTCTAACCCTTAAACATGCTAAACCTCTCGCATGGTTGATATTGATACAGGAGCCTTGCTTAACGATAAGAGAGAGTTCTATTCGCGGTTGATTCATCTGGCTCTGCCAATTATGCTCCAAAACCTCCTTAACTCAGCGGTCTCCTTCGTTGATACCCTAATGATTGGGATGGTTGGGGAAGCAGCTTTAGCTGCAGTTGGTTTGGCAAACCAGATGTTCTTCTTAATTATCATCTTCTTCTATGGGGTCAGTAGCGCAGCCGCTATCTTCATCGCCCAATATTGGGGAGCGGGCAACAGAGAGGCCCTGCATAAAGTAATGGGTATTGCTCTCCTGCTAAACCTCTTTGGAGCTCTAATCAGCTCTTTCTTCTCCTTTTTCTATCCGGAACTCTTAATGCGGATATTCACCGTTGACCCCGTTGTTATAGCACGGGGGGCCGAGTACCTGAGAATTGTAGCCGTCAGTTACCTTTTCTCATCAGTTGTCTTAATCTTCTCAATTGCACTGAGGAGTACCGGCAATGCTAAACTCCCCCTCTATGTTTCGACCTTTGCCATTGTGCTCAATATCATACTGAACTATATCTTAATTTTGGGTAAACTAGGGTTCCCCCGTATGGAGGTACGAGGGGCTGCTTTAGCCACAACGATAGCCCGAACTGCTGAAATAATACTACTTTTACTAATAATATACCGTAGAAAGTACCCCGTAGCAGCTCCTATTAAAGAGTACTTCTCCTTCAATAAGACCCTTCTTAAGCGCTATTTAATAACGGGAATCCCCGTTATTTTAAATGAGATGTTCTGGTCTTTAGGGATGACGGCTTACAAAGTCGCCTTTGCCCGGATGGGAACCAATGTAATTGCTTCAGTCAACGTCACGGAGGCTATCCAAGGGCTCTTCTTTGTAGCCCTAATGGGTATCAGTAATGCCAGCGCTATTATGATTGGTAACCGTATCGGCGAGGGAAGCCTCGAGAGTGCCCGGGTTTATGCCCGGCGTCTTTTGCTTAGTGGCCTTATCGTGGGGGCCTTTTTGGGGGTTGCCTTAGTCCTCTTATCACCCCTGCTACCAATTCCTTTCAACCTCTCTTTCACCAGTTATGAGATGACACGCCTTACTTTAATAGTGATGGGCATTCTCCTGCCTATTAAAGCTTACAACATGATTTTAGTGGTTGGTGTCCTCCGTTCAGGTGGCGATACCCGTTTCTCAATGTTCACCGAACTGGCCGGAGTCTGGATAATCGGAGTCCCCCTGGCCTTCTTAGGGGCCTTAGTATTAAAAATGCCCATCCACCAACTCTACCTCTTTTTAGCCCTTGAAGAGGTATTTAAGTTTATCTTGGGGATGATCAGGGTTAAAAGCGGTAAGTGGATTAATGTCCTCACCGAAGAGACTCCCCTCAGCCTTGACCCCGCATTATAGGTTGCCTATATTTTAGTAGGAGGTACCCAATGGCTACCACTCTTCTATTGAACGGGACCGTAATTACCGGCTCGGTAAAGTTAAAAGATTGTGCCCTCTTTATCGACTCGGATGGTACTATTGGGGACGTCTTTCACATGAGCCGCTTAAAGCAAAAATCCTTCCCCTCTGATAGCCGTGAAATTGACGTAAGAGGTGCTTATATCACCCCAGGGTTGATTGACACCCACATCCATGGCATTGGAGGTTTTGGCACCGAAGACCAAAAGGTCTCCTCTATTTTAGGGATGAGCGAGCACTTGGCCGACCACGGTGTTACCGGTTTTTTCCCTACGATTTACACCGACACCAAAGAGAATATGATTGGTGCCACAAAAGCCGTTGCAGAGGCTATCGGTAAAGAACAAGGCGCTCAAATATTAGGGATCCACCTAGAGGGTCCTTTTATTAGTCATGAGCAAGCCGGGGCTCAGAACCCTGCGGGGATTCTCCCCGTCGATATCGCCTTCTTTGATACCCTACTCGAAGCGGGAAAAGGACACGTTGCCTGTATGACGGTAGCCCCAGAACTCAAAGGAATGCGAGAATTAGCGCTACATGCGGTAAAAAAAGGCATCGTTTTATTAGCAGGACATACAAATGCGGCTTATGAGAATATCATAGAGGGGATGCAAGTGGGGATTCTCCACACGACCCATTTCTTTAATGGCATGCGTGGTCTTCACCACAGAAACGTCGGAACCGTAGGGGCGATTCTCATTGAAAAAGAGATGCAATGTGAAATCATTGCCGATGGGGTCCACGTCAATAAAGATTTAGTCAGGCTCCTGTTACGCGAGAAGAGCCCGGGCAATGTAGTTTTAATTACCGATAGTTTAAAACCAACGGAACAAACCGAAGGTCCCTATGTTATAAACGGGGAAGAGGCCTTTATCGGAGATGACGGCGCTTTTTACATGCAAAGAGACCCCTCTTTAATGATGGGCTCGTCGCTCACGATGCTACGGGGAGTTAAAAACTTAGTTTCTTGGGAGATACCGATTGAGGATGCCCTCTTGATGGGCAGTGCTAACCCGGCACGGATTTATGCCTTAGAGAAAGTCGGGCGTCTTATCCCCGGGTATTACGCCAATATTACTGTTTTCGACCCCGCCTTTAACTTGAAAGGGACTATCCTCAAAGGTAGAATCATTCGTGACAATTTTTAATTACGAGGAGAGATAGATGAGTTCACTGGAGTCTTTAAAAAAGGACAATCTCTGGAAGTATTTTTTGGAGATCTCTGCCATCCCCCGCGAGTCGGGTAACGAGGCACAGATTAGGGAGTACTTAATTAACTACGCCCTTAAGCACAATTTAGAACACTTTGTGGATCAAAGTGGCAATGTAATCATCCGAGCTAAAGCCACTAAAGGTTTTGAAAAAGTACCCTCTATTGCGCTTCAGGGTCATATGGATATGGTATGTGTTAAAGATGAGGGCATCATTCACGATTTTACTAAAGACCCGATTCCCGTTAAAAGAGATGGAGATTTCCTCTGTGGCGAAGGCACTAGCCTCGGTGGTGATAACGGTGTAGCCCTGGCACTAATACTCGACCTCTTTAGTGACAAAGAGGCCCAACACGGTCCGCTAGAGGCCATTATTACCGTAGAAGAGGAGACGGGCCTTACCGGTGCTTTTGGCCTTGATGCTTCTTTAATTCAAAGTCGCCAGTTGATAAACCTCGACAGTGAAGAAGAAGGGGTCTTTTACATTGGCTGTGCGGGGGGCATTGAAGTCAACGCCCGCCTCCCGATAGAGAAGAGTCCGGTAAGCGCTAACAGTATTCTCCTCGATATCAGCGTAGAGAACCTTTTAGGGGGACACTCCGGTAGCGAGATTAACCAACAGCGGGCCAACGCCATCTCCGTAATGAGCCGGCTCCTGCTGAAGTTCAATGCCCACTCTCCCGTCCAATTACTCTTTATTGAAGGGGGTACTAAACGCAACGTTATTCCCAGCCTCTGCCAAGCTACAATTGCCTTGCCACGCACTTCACAGGAGGAGTTTGAGAAGATTAAGAATCTCCTCCTCAAAGATCTGCAGCAAGAATATGCCAAGGGAGATCCTGATTTGACCATTAACTGCCGACGTAGAGCCGCAGAAGGAGCTGTAGCGGCCACAGCACAGCAGAGTGAGGCTTTTATTAAGAGTCTCTACCTCGCACCCCATGGAGTGGAGCGGATGAGTGAAACTATCGAAGGGATGGTGGAGACCTCCAGTAATTTAGCGCTTGTGCGAACGACTGAAGAGGCTTTCACGGTTGTCTCCAGCCACCGCTCTTCACTTCAATCGGCTCGTGACAACATTGCCTTGAAGATGCGCGTTGCCCTTGAGACTTCGGGTGCCAAAGCAACCTTTGAGGGCTCTTACCCCGCCTGGACACCCCGCCCCGACTCCCCTCTAGCAGCCTCCGCGGCCAAAGCTTGGGAGAGTTTCAGTGGAGAGAAGGCTAAGATTACCGCCATTCACGCCGGCTTAGAGTGTGGCATTATTAACTCGTTGGTGGAAGGGATGGACTCAATCTCCTTAGGCCCGGTATTACTGGACGTCCACTCAACAAAAGAGCGCCTCTCAATTGCTTCGACCGAGAAGATTGCCCGCTTCTTACGCCACCTTTTGCTCAGCTTAACCTAGAGGGTAGCTACTTGACGGCGTAAGAGGCTCATCTCCCTCTGCCGCCGTCGCCAGTCTTCCATATAGAGATCTAGAAGGGCGGTAAACCGACGGCTATGGTTAAACTCATAGAGATGGATCGTCTCGTGGAGGGCTAAGTAATCGATTAAACGGAGGGGTAGCATCAAAGAGCGCAAGGCAAAGCTCAGCTCCCCCTCTTGGGTGCAACTCCCCCAACGCTTCGGGAATGCCGCTATACGAACCCCTTTCAAAGGACGTGTCGGCTTTTCAGCGATCTCATCAACCCAACGCTCTACCAAAGAGCTGTAGAGCTCCATACCATAAGATCTATAATAGCTCTCTAGTGAGCTCTTAATGGTCCGCTTGGACCCTTGAACATTGCGTTTCACAATCAGGGAGTCTTGGTCTCTAAAACAGACCGATGCTCCAGAGGCAATTGTTTCCACTCTGAGGGTGAGCTCTTTACCTAAGAGTAGGAAGATATCCCCATCCTCATAGGTGTGTGCTTCGCGGGGAGGAGGGAGGCTGTTGACCTCCTTTACTTTCTCTTTAATCCACTCTAAGTGGGTTGTAATAACCTCTTCAACGGCTCCAATTGGCGTATAAACAGGCGCATATACCTTTACAAGGCCATCATCGTCTACTTTAAGGGCAATGTGGCGCCGGTTTTTTTTACGGTGCAGAGTATACTGTACCTTCTCTGTTTTTTTCACTACACTCTCCCTATGGTAATGACGCTACACCTACAACAACCTTTAGTTTACACCAAAGAAAGAGAGGTTAACAACTCATTAATCAGGGCCTATGACACCCTTTTAGATGACTTGATTACTAAGGCTGTGACTACCGATGCTCTTCTCTTGTGTGAAACTGAGCTCACCAGTGACCTTTGCAAGGTTTCCGTTGCTACCTCTTATTACCGCGAACCACAAGATGAGGAACTGCCTATCTTTACTTTAGAAGCCGGCACCTACACCTTCCACCAAGTTGCCATTCCCCCGGGCGAAGGGGCTATGCTCTACCCCCTTTTTAATCGGTTTGCTTCCAGGCTCAACTACCCTGCAAACCAAAGACGGAAAGTTTATGTGAGAATCTTTAAGGAGAGACCCCTCCTGAATGCACTCCAGTTCATCGCCCCTATTTAAACCAGAGGGGAATTAAGAGTGGTGCCGCGAGGGTCATCAGCACCCCATGGGTTATTGCAAGGGGGACGATGGTCTCTCCGAGGCTCTTTTTAAGGATGGGGAGAGTCACGTCCATACTCGTCGCTCCGGCAATACTCACCGCTGAGTAAGAGAGATGGCTAAAGGTAGCCAACAGGGGAATCAAAATGAAAGAGAAACTCTCCCTGAAAAGATTGCTTAAGAAGGAGACCGCTCCCAACTGAGGGTTCCCTAGACCACTTATAAGGGTGCCGGAGAGGGAATACCATCCAAACCCACTAACTAAAGTGAGCGACTCTCTGACGCTGTAGGAGGAGATAAGGGGGAGGAAAATAGCACCCAAGTAGCTTCCGATTATAGTTGAGAGGGGCAAAAGGAGCATCAAGGGGCTTTTGAGAAGAGGCACTAGGTTTACTTCGTTTTGGATCATCTGCATACCGACCGTAAAGAGGAGGAGGTAGAGGATGATAGTCACCATTGAGGGGTTAAACCAGTCAAAGAGGGGGCTATAAAATCCTAGGATGAAACCGATGACTACAGTCCCAATCATGCAGAGGGGCGTTTTTAGGCGTCCCCAGCTAATCGGTTGCCTGATGCGCTCTCGGCTGGAGCTCTTTCTGTGTAAAACTAGTGCCAAAAGGCCTGCACTGAGAATTGACCCAACGATTACAAGGAGGGTAGCCAATAGGGCATCAAGGCCAATTTGGGCAATTTGGTGGCTAATATCGGGGATTTGGGCTGTATTCACCCCCATAAAAAAAAGTAGTGCGTAGAGGACAATATCGCCAGCCAGATTGGCAGTAAGACGAAATTTTTCTCTCCCAACTAACCGCGAGAATAGCGCTCCCGCTAACAGGCTTGAACACAATTTAACTAAATACCACACAGTTTGCATATTTGAACAATAACTGAAAGGTTTTTTTTGCTCAAGTTACGCCTTGTACCTTTTGTCTATCACCGTTATATTTATCCCATTCAGGAGATGTGAAGGTGACTATAGAGAAAATTAGCGAGACTATGCAAAAGATTACTTTTGAGGATTCGCGTGCCATTACCTTAATTGGCACGGCCCACGTCTCTCAAGATAGTGTTGATGAGGTAATCACTACAATAGGGGAAATTAACCCTGACCGGATCTGCGTGGAGCTTGACGAAGGACGTTACAACTCTAAAACAGAAAGTAAGAGTTGGGAAAACCTCAACCTCAAAACTATTTTCAAAGAGGGTAAGGGCTTTTTGTTGTTGGCTAATATGGCCCTCTCCTCCTACCAAAAAAAACTTGGCGAACAGATCGGGGTCTCTCCCGGTAACGAAATTTTGAGTGCCGCTGAGCTGGCCCTTGAGAAAGGCATCCCCCTCTCATTCTGTGACCGAGAGATTCAAATCACCTTTAAACGGGCTTGGCGCCTCTCGAATGGTTGGAACAAGATCAAGTTAATCTCTTCTCTCCTTAGTGCAGTCTTCTTCAATGAGGAGATTAGCGCAGAAGAGATCGAAAAACTGAAAGAGACCGACATTCTCCAATCAATGCTCGATGAGATTGCCAAGGAGCTCCCGACTATTAAAAAAGTATTGATTGATGAGCGTGATGAGTATTTAGCCTCCCAGATATTTGAAGCTGAAGGGGAGAATATAGTGGCTGTTGTCGGCGCCGGCCATGTACCCGGGTTGGTTGCCCACCTAGAGAAATTGGCTCAAAAAGAGGTTTCCAGCGACGTTACTGCAATCTCCTACGTCCCGGAAGCTTCAAAAATAGGGAAGGCTTTCCCGTGGCTAATCTTAGCAGCCATTCTCGCCATTATTGGTTCGGGCTTTATTCGGGCCGGCTGGAGCCAAGGCCTTAAAATGTTCCTCTATTGGTTTGCCCTTAACTCTTCACTGACAGGAATCGCAGCCCTTTTAACACTAGCCCACCCGGTGACCATTATTGTCTCGATGTTGGCCGCCCCAATCACAGCCCTCAACCCCACCATCGGTGTGGGGATGGTCGCCGGTATCCTTGAGGTCACTATGCGTAAACCCCGCGTTAAAGATTTTGAAAATGTCAGTAACGACATCCTCTCTTTTAAGGGATGGTTTAAAAATAGAATTATTCACGCTTTAATGATCTTTATGGCTACGAGCATTTTTGCCGCAACCGGAACATTCATTGCCTTCCCCCTCTTAATAAGTAAACTGAGTGGTGCCTAAGAGGAAAGTTAGCCAGACTAACTAATGTTTATTGCTTTCCTTGACAGTAATTATTATATTTTGAGAAGGGACTTTTACATACTTAGTAAGTAAGGCTACTTAACTACTTTGAAAGCATCTCTACCACTTTTAGAGCCTCGTCAATGCGGTCACAGCTATAAAAATGGCCCCTCTTTTGACCACTTATATTGGAGGGGAGTAAGAGTTTGTCAAAGCCCATACTTAGGGCCCCCTTTATCCGTTTATCGGCAAAACTTACCGGCCTAACTTCCCCTGCTAAGCTCAGTTCACCCATGGAGACTAAGGAGGCAGGCAGGCTTTTCCCCGTCGCTGCGGAGAAGAGGGCTAAAGCTAACGGGAGCTCGATAGAGACCTCATTAAGCCTGATTCCCCCCCCAACGTTGACGTAGATATCGCGCTCGGAGAGGGGTATTAGGGCGTGGCGCTCTAAGACCGCCGCTACTCTAGTCACCCTGGCAGTCTCTATCTTCTCTGAATAGACACGTGCATAAGTCCCTTTTACGGGGATGGTGAGGGCTTGAATCTCCACCATAAAGGTCCGACTTCCCTCAAGAACAGCAGTAAAAGCAATCCCTGCAGGCAAAATTGCGCTTTTGCGTTTGTCCAAAAAGAAACCTGCCGGGTCTTTAACGGGTGTTAATCCCTTGTCTCCCATGAGGAAAATTCCAATCTCATCGACCGAGCCAAAGCGGTTCTTGACGGCTCTAATAATGCGCACCCCGCTAGTAGCCTGCTCAAAGTAGAGAACTGTATCTACAAGGTGTTCTATCGCCTTAGGACCGGCTATTTGCCCCTCTTTGGTGATATGGGCAATGAAGAAAAGCGTTGAACCCACCTGTTTGGCAACATCAACTAACTCTTGGCTACAAGAGCGCATCTGGCTGACAGAGCCTGCCGAGGAGGGAATTTCACGGCTACTCAGGGTTTGTAGGGAGTCTATCACGATGATATCGGGTTTTTGATTATAAAGGAGGTGAAGCAGCGTCTCCAGATTAGTTTCATTTAAAAGGGAGATCTTCTGAAGAGGCAACCCTAGTCGCTCACCCCTCATTTTTATCTGCCCGGCCGACTCCTCCCCTGAGACATAAAGAAGGGTCTTGTCTTGAATTGAAGCCAGGAACTGGAGCATCAGAGTACTCTTGCCGATACCAGGCTCTCCTCCTAGTAAGACTGACCCTCCCCGCATAACTGAGCCACCTAAGACGCGATCAAACTCGGCGATACCTGAGTTATAGCTAAAATCTTTATCTATGATAACTTCTTCCAGTATAATGGGTTGCACTTTGTTAGCCTTGCTAACTAAGCTCTTTTTCTGACTTTCGCTAACATCGCGAACAACCTCTTCAACGAAGGAGTTCCAAGCACCACAACGGGGGCAACGCCCTAGCCACTTGCTCTCCTTATTGTCACATTGCGTACATACATACTGGATGGTTGCTTTCTTCATAACACTTCTAGAAGTCTAAGAGTTCTACCTCAAAGATTAAAAAAGAGTTACCGGGAATCACACCGGGAAACCCTTCCCTACCGTAGCCTAACTCCGGCGGGATTATGAGAGTCCGTTTTTCACCCCTCTTCATAGTCACCAAAGCTTCGTTCCACCCCTCTATAACTTGCCCAATAGCAAAAGTTGCCGGCTCGCCTCTTCTTATAGAGCTGTCAAAAAGGTGTCCGTCTAAAAGGGTACCGCTGTAGTGCACAGTTACCTGCGCCCCCTTCTTAGGGGTTTCATTCCCTTCGCCCGCACGCAGCGTTACGTAACGTAATCCCGAGGGGGTCCGTAGGGCATCGGGCCAGCGGTTGCTGATCTCTTTCTCTATAGCTACTTGCTTGGTTTTTAACTCTTCAAGCTCTCTCTTTTGGACCTCTTCGACATCTTTAGCAAAACTAGCCTTAGTTACATAGAACTCATTTGCCTCTTTTCCCACTCTTAAAATAGTTATTTGCTCAATTTTATCGCCCTCGGCGGTTTCCTTAACAATCTCTTGCCCCTCAACAACGTGGCCGAAGACGGAGTGTTTACCATCCAGCCACGGGGTGGCAACGTGGGTTATGAAGAATTGGCTCCCATTGGTGCCCGGCCCGGCGTTCGCCATCGAGAGGACCCCTGGTCCACTATGTTTTAACTCAGTATTAAACTCATCAGGGAAGGTGTAGCCGGGGCCTCCGGTCCCGTTGCCTAAGGGGCACCCTCCTTGAATCATGAAGTCTTTAATCACTCTATGGAAGGTTAGCCCATTGTAATAGGGTTGCCCCTCTTTTTTGAGATTTAAAGCCCCTTCCGAGAGGCCTACAAAATTGGCGACTGTCATCGGCGCCCTTTTATATTCCAAGTCAACTAAAATTTCACCACGGTTGGTTACAATTTTCCCGTAAAGACCATCTTTTAATGCTTGTCCCATTTTTTTCCCTTTTATCTATAGTTCAATTGACTCTTCTTGTGCCAAAAGGCGATAGAGCCGATCTAAATCATCCATTGAGTGGTAACTAATCTCTACTCTCCCTTTTTGGAGGGTTCCTTTAATTTTCACCTTTGTCCCACAGGCTTCTAAGAAGCGCTGCTCTAATACTAATAAGTCAATTGGCCGCTCTTTTACTTCAGTCGCCCTCTTCTCTTTAGCTCTCCCCTTGCCTTGCTGTAAATCGAGAGCTAATTTTTCAGCTTCTCTTACGGAAAGCTCTTCTTCAATTAATTTCTGGTAAAGGTACTCTCTATCGCTGGGATTGACAAGTGATAACAGGGCCCTAGCATGGCCTGCCGAGAACTTTCCTTCTAAAAGTGCCTGCTGCATCTCTTTAGGTAATTGTAATAAGCGTATTGAGTTAGATATTGTTGAGCGCTTCTTCCCTACCCTTTCGGCTAACTCTTCCTGCTTAAGATCACTCTGTTCTAAGAGAAAGAGATAAGCGCGGGCTTCTTCAATTGGATTGAGGTTTTCCCTCTGAATATTCTCAATAAGGGAGACTTCAAGGCGTTGAAAGTCGCTAAATTTTTTAACTATGGCAGGAACTTTTTCCATCCCTAATTGGAGAGCCGCTCTATAACGACGCTCGCCGGCGATGATTGCGTAATCATCATCGCTTATTTTTTCGACTAGTAAGGGTTGTAAAATCCCCTGGGTTTTAATTGATTCTGCCAGTTCATCCAAAGTCTCTTGGTCAAACTTTTTACGGGGTTGATGGGGGTTTGGGCGCACTTTATTGATGGGTAATGAGAGGTATTTTTCACCGTCGACCTCTTCTACAAAGACTCCGTTGAATGAGTAGTCATCCATCAATGAGCTAATTCCTCGCCCTAATCCTCTCTTTTTACTACTATTTGACACGGCTTAGTACCTCCTCTGCTAAAGAGTTATAACTAGCAGCACCGGCGCTACTTCGATCGTATAAGTTAATGGGAAGCCCATATGAAGGGGCTTCAGAGAGGCGCACATTACGGGGTATTTTGGTTTCAAAAACCTTTTCAGGGAAATAAGAAGTAACATCTTCCACCACTTCGTTGGATAAACGGGTTCTCACAGAAAACATCGTGAAGAGGATTCCTAGGATCTCTAAGTGGGGATTCAGTTGTTTTTTTACGTTGCTTATCGTGCGCATCAAAAGGTTGAGCCCCTCCATCGCAAAATATTCACATTGGAGCGGTATTATGACACTTTCAGCCCAACACATAGCATTTATCGTTACCAGACCTAGCGATGGCGGGCAATCGGCAATTATAAAGTCCCACTCATTTTCAATAGGAGCCAAGACATTTTTTAGAAAAAACTCCCTAGCCAACTCATTCACGAGCTCAACATTCAATCCGGCTAGGTTTATTCCACCGGCAATTACTGTTAAATTGTCCACCGGTGTAGCCTGGTAAGCCTCTTGTGGTGTGCATCTTCCCACCAGCATTTCGTAACTACTATTGTGGGAGATATCGGCAGAAACGGCACTGGAGAGGTTTCCTTGCGAATCTAGGTCAATTAAGAGGACTTTTTTCCCCATTTGAGCTAAATAAGCTCCTAGGTTAACGGCGGTTGTAGTTTTACCAACTCCGCCTTTTTGGTTCGACAAAATAATCTTTTTTGCAGTCATAGCAACACTATACATAAAGCGGTTACTCCTGTCATCTATTATTTGGGGTATTGACCAATATTTAGCACTCTATTATCTTTAGGGTATTAATTTGAGGAGGTCAATCGCATGATTGATAAAGTAAAAGCTGCTATCGAGAACGTCCGGCCAGACCTTCAGATGGATGGTGGTGATATCGAATTCTTGCGGATGGAAGGCAATGATGTCCATGTCCGCCTTAAGGGCTCCTGTGCCGGTTGCCCTATGTCGCAGATGACTTTAAAGAATGGGGTAGAGCGCTACGTCCGTAGCATCGTCGACCCTAGTATCAACATAGTCTCTGAATAACTAGAGATGTTTCACGTGAAACATTTAGGCCGCCTCAGCGAGGCGGCCTTCTCTTTACTCTTCTTCTTCTTCACATTCGCTAGCAGTCTTGGCAATTGCCACAACCGTGTCGCCTTCTCTCAGGCGGGCGATGGCCACCCCTGAGGCGTAAGCGCCTTGAATAGAAATTGTCCTTATTGGAATCCTAATCGATTGTCCCAACTGCGTGATACAGACAAGGTCATCTTCATCGCTAACGGCTAAGGTCCCGACAATATAACCGGTCTTGTCGCGGAAGGTGTAGATCTTTTGCCCCATTGTAGCGCGGTTGTGGCGCCTGAACTGCTCAAACTCCACCTGTTTGCCCTGCCCCTTCTCGGTAATGAGAAGAATTCGTTTTTCTGGGTTGACCTTCATAAGGCCCACGACAGTGTCATCTTTTAGTAGCTTAATCCCGATTACCCCGCGGGTAGCCCTACCCATGGCCCTTACGGCAGAGTCGGCAAATCTTAAGCCCCTTCCTTTGCGGGTAATAATCATACAATCATTGCCCTTCTTTAGCAAAATGCTGCTAACTAATACATCTCTTTCATCAAGCACAATCGCTCTTATTCCTCTGGTTCTGGCATTCCTAAAGAGGGGTAAGTTAACCTTTTTGGCAATACCATTTCTTGTTGCCATAAGGAGATAGAGGTCTTTCTCAAAGTCTGAGAAGTTAATGAAAGAGGTAATCTCCTCCTCGTCGCTCAAAGGGAGAAGCTTCTTTATGCTCTCACCTTTAGAGATCTTGGACCCGGGAGGTAGCTCATGCACTTTAAACCAGTACGCTTGTCCCAGATTGGTTACCACCATCAGGTAGTCGTGGCTGGAAGCTACAAAGAGGTGCTCCACAAAGTCTTCGTCCCGTAATGTGGTTCCCCTAACGCCGGTGCCCCCTCGTCCCTGACTGCGGTACTCATCTACAGGGACCCTTTTCACGAACCCTTTATTGGAGATAACTACAACGACATCCTCTTTCTTGATAAAGTCTTCGATGTTCATCCCCGAGAGCTCTTCAAAGGTTATCTCACTTCTGCGTACATCGCCGTATTTTTCAGAGACGGCTAAAACTTCTTCTCTGACAACTTTAAGAATCTTCCCTCTATCGCCTAGTAATTCTTTATAGTACAATATTTTAGCATTTAAATCAGCAAGTTCACTAAGGATTTTTTCACTCTCTAAGTGGCTCAGTCTGCCCAGTTTCATATCGATGATAGCTTGAGCTTGGATTTCACTCAAAGCAAAGCGCTCTTGAAGATTTTGGGAGGCTACGGTGTTGTCGGAGGCCTCTTTAATTATCTTGATAACCTCATCAATATTCTCAAGGCCCACTTTAAGTCCTTCAAGAATATGACTTCGCTCTTCAGCTTTGGCCAAATCGAACTTAGTTCTACGGATGATTACCTCTTCACGGTGCTCTACGTAGTACTTAATCATATCGATTAAGCCTAGTTGTTGCGGTCTGCCATTAACCAGAGCGAGGTTGTTGACGTTGAAGTTGGTTTGCATCTGGGTATGGAGAAACAACAGGTTCACCACTACTCTGGCAACTGCCCCTTTCTTGAGCTCAATGACAATACGGATACCGTCCCGGTCCGATTCGTCGCGTACTTCGCTGATACTGTGCAGGTGTGTCTTGCGTAAATCGGCAATCCTTTTCACTAAATCGGCTTTATTGACTTGGTAGGGGAGTTCAGTGAAGATAATTTGGTCTCTGCCGGCGACTTCCTCTATCTCGTAGCGTCCCCGTAGTGTAATTTTACCTCTGCCGGTCGAGAAGGCGTCTATAATACCACTTCTACCACAGATTATACCGGCAGTCGGGAAATCGGGTCCCTTAATATGGTCCATTATTTCCACTAAAGAGATCTCCGGATTGTCGATGTAAGCGGCGGTAGCGGCACAGATCTCCGTGAGGTTGTGGGGAGCCATATTAGTCGCCATCCCGACGGCAATGCCGCTACTACCATTGGCTAATAGAAAGGGAATTGCCGCCGGCAGAACCTGGGGCTCTTCCATAGAATCGTCGTAGTTAGGACCAAAATTAACGGTATCCTTTTGAATATCGTTAAGCATCTCCTCCCCAATTCTACTCAGTTTAGCCTCTGTATAACGCATAGCTGCGGGGGGATCGCCATCAATTGAGCCAAAGTTACCTTGAGGTTGCACAACCGGGTAGCGCAAAGAGAAGTTTTGCGCGAGGCGTACCAGAGCATCGTAGACCGATGCATCCCCATGGGGGTGGTATTTACCTAAAACATCTCCCACAATTCTGGCAGATTTCCTAAAAGGAGAACCGGCTTTGAGTCCCATCTCAAACATGTCAAATAAGATACGGCGATGGACCGGTTTAAGCCCATCCCTGACATCGGGCAAGGCTCTGCTGACGATAACCGACATTGCATAATTGAGATAGGAGGATTTCATCTCCTCCTCTATATTCGTTTTAATAATCTTTCCTGTTTGCTCTTCCATAGATTGTCCTAAGTCCTCTTAAACATCCAAATTCGAAACATAGAGGGCGTTTTCCTCAATAAAGTTCTTACGCGGTTCAACTTCTTCGCCCATTAACATTGTAAAGACACGATCTGCTTCGATGGCATCTTCGAGGGTTACTTGGGTTAAACTTCTGGTTTGGGGGTTCATGGTGGTTTCCCAAAGCTGCTCTGGGTTCATCTCTCCCAACCCTTTGTACCGTTGAATTGGTATTTTTTGACTATCCCCTTGGGGGGCGTTCTCTGCAATTATTTCAACTCTGGCCTCTTCATCGTAGGCATAAAAAGAGCGCTTACCGATTGTAATTTTATAGAGGGGCGGCATGGCAAAATAGACATAACCTTTCTCTAATAGGGGGCGCATGTAGCGGAAAAAGAAGGTGAGTAAAAGAGTTCTAATGTGGGAGCCGTCAACATCGGCGTCCGCCATAATTATTATCTTGTGATACCTAACTTTATCTACTTCAAAATGGGCTCCTAAACCGGCTCCCAGAGAGGCGATTATAGGTTGCAACTTCTCATTGCTGAGAACCCTCTCCTCCCGGGCTTTCTCTACGTTGAGCATCTTGCCCCAGAGGGGTAAGATAGCCTGAATTTGGCGGTCGCGTCCTTGTTTGGCACTCCCTCCGGCACTGTCACCTTCGACGATGAAGATCTCACAAAGGGCAGG
>JBAYSE010000019.1:0-18183 GCA_041676265.1 Sphaerochaetaceae bacterium | reverse complement strand
TCATGCTACTTTCATCCAATTGGCCCACGCCCATGCCCCTTTGGATGAATCGGTCCTAACCCAGCTCTCTGTCGGACTCGACTCGCTGACCGATTTTTGGCGTGACCGTTATTTAAGAGAGTACATTCCGGCCGGGGGGAGTAAAATTAAATTTATTACGGGTCAAAGTGGCAGTGGCAAGACCCACCTTTTACGGTTATTAAGCATTCTGGCTAAAGATGAAGAGATGGTTGTGGTCTCTTTTTCTGCTAAAAATGTGTGGTTACACGATTTTAGAGAAATTTATCTTGAAATATTACAGCAGAGTAAAATTCTCCACCTGTTGGAAAGATGTGCTCATAAGGTTGTTGAACAAATGGGTTTTGACTGGCGTGAAATTCCGGTTAACACTACCTTTATCGACTACCTTTTTCAAATAGGATTAGCGGACGGTATAACTAAGCGCGAAATCCGTCTCCAGTTGAAAGAAATGTTCCTTGACAATCCTTTAATGGATAATAATTTTGCATTAGCCTGTAGCCTTTTGTGTGGCGGTATACTCGGTCACCCATTTTTAGAAGAACAGAGTCGACAACTATTGCTTTCCTTCTTACATGGACACAAAGAGGTCAAACTTCCGGCCTTACGTCCATTAGGGATCTCAACCAGTCAAATCACAAAATTCAATGCCCGTCATATGCTACGTTCTTTAAGTGAACTTGTCCGCCTCAGTGGTTATAAAGGGCTTTTCATTGCTGTCGATAATCTTGAAGTATTATCGGATAAATCGAGTTTAAACGCACTTCATTATACAAAAATGCGGCGTGATGATACCTATGAAAGTATACGCCAGCTAATCGATGATATCGATACATTACGCAGTATTATGTTCGTTTTTGCATTTGACCGCGTCTTAATAGACAATGACACGGCTGGTATGAAAAGCTACCAAGCCCTCTGGATGCGTATTCAAAATGAGGTCGTATCAAGTCGAATTAATTACTTTATCGATCTATTGGACCTCGATGTTTTAAGTCGCGAACTCTATACGCCGCAAATCATTATGCAAATGTCGGAAAAGCTGGCAAAGGTTGTTCAGTCAATCGATGTCAACTCACAATGTATTGATGAAAGCCGAGCCAAGGAAATCATGGATCTGGCTTCATTCGGCAATGTTGCCATTCCTCGATTAGTTAACCAAGCGACATTGCTACGGCTGGCCAAAGAGGAGACCGATAATGTTTGACTACGAAGCACGCCATATTATCGAAGCTTTACGTTCGGGTATCCCTTCACGCTCCGTGGGGCACTATTTTTGCGAAACTCGCTTAAAGGTCCTTCAAGAACTTAACAACGACCTTGAAGAGGTCGCTCTTTCAGGCAAAGCCAAGGGACACCTTATTAGCGGAAAATATGGAGAAGGCAAGACGCATCTGCTCAATACAGTTTTTAACATAGCGCACGCCAAGAACATGGTGGTTTCAACGGTGACTCTTAGTAAAGAGACCCCGTTAGACAGAACTTATCTGCTCTACCAGAAAGTGATGCAAAACACATTTCTGCCAAAACGAGAACAACCGGGAATTGGGGAAATACTTGAACAATTAATTCCAGACAGCAATATGGTAAACGATTTGCTTTTATTTAGTGCCAAACAATTAGAAACCGATAAACTTTACTATGTTCTACGCTCGTATCTTTTCAGTGACGATCAGGATGAACGCTTTCTTTTGCGTGGCGATATAGAGGGGGATTTCATCTCGAACACCCAAGTAAAACAACTCAATCGCCGTATCTTTCAGGAGAAGATCCAATTTCAAACCAATTTCAATAAATTCAGGCATAGCTTCGACTACTTTGCTTTCTGGAGCCGTCTTTTTAGAATGCTTGGTTACGGCGGATGGGTTATTTTGTTGGATGAAACTGAACTTATCGGCCGCCTAGGCAAGAAAACAAGGATGAAAGCCTACTACAATTTAAGCCAGTTTCTTTTCCCCCACAAACGCATTGAAGGGCTCTATGCTCTCTTTGCTATCAGTTCTTCATATGTCGAAGACGTGATTGAAGCTAAACGGGAATATGAGAACCTTGAACAACTTCAACTCGCCACAGAAGAAGAGATAAAACGTGTCCTTGATACAATCATTGCCACTAAACAGCTTAACCCTCTCTCAAAAAATGAAATAGAACAAGTAATTCAAAAATTGATTTATTTTCACGGCAGAGCCTACGACTGGGAACCTAATCTAACTGTTGGAGAAATTCAAAAAGAGGCCGACACCACCGGCTACCTTCTGCGAACCAAAATTCGCCTAGCCCTCGAATGCCTAGATCAAGCTTACCAATACGGGTCTTTGAGTAAAAGTTCTCTGCAAACCTTAGCCGATGAATCTTTTAACCAAGAGTTAGAAGAGTTGCTCCAAGAGGAAGATTAGATATCTTTTGAGGAGACTCACCACGCCCCTCTGTTTGAATTCTCAGTATTCTGAATCTTGGCAATCTTGAATAGAGCGACTACTATACCCTTAACGAAGAGAGGCAGGTGTAAAATGGCAATTATTGAAACCTACTTTTTATGGTTTTTCTTTTACAGTGTAATCGGTTGGATCTATGAGACAATCCTTTGTTCCGTAGCCCAGAAACGCTTTATTAATCGCGGCTTCTTTAACGGTCCTTACTGTCCAATATATGGTTTTGGCGCGCTTTTAAATATACTTCTGCTTAGTGAGATTAAAAACCTTTTCTTATTATTTTTAGCGGCTTTTCTTTTGACCACCATTTTAGAGTATGTCAGCTCATGGGGGTTGGAAAAATTGTTCCATGCACGCTGGTGGGATTATTCGAACAAAAAGGTAAACCTCAATGGGCGTGTTTTTCTATTAGGCGCTATCGTCTTTGCCCTTCTTTCTCTTTTACAGATGAAGCTTCTACACCCCTTAATTGCCTCTTATACTGCAATGATTCCTGAAACTATCCGCTCCTTTGGAGCTCTTTGCTTGTTTACCCTCCTATTGATTGACGTAGTCTACACCCTAACAAAACTCACAGAGCTTGAACACGTGTTACGCGATGCTTCCCTCTTCCTCGATAACGCACTCCACTCGGTAAAGACGTTGTTGCATGAGAAAGTTGAGAGTAGGTACCACAAAATAAACTCTCAGATAAGGCGCATGATTATCTCTTTCCCTAGACTGAAATCGATACATTACAATGAGCGGCTAAAGATGTTGAAGGAACTCATCAAACTTAAAAGAGAGAAAGACAAAAAAGACAAATAAAACTTTTTCAGGAAAATCATTTTTCTATCCCCTTAACCATGACAACCGTAGCCTTCTCTTTTCATTGTCCTTTTAATCACAGAGATTTCTGCCATGCAGTTACAACGGTTGTCTAAAACCGGTGCTATCTTTGTTCACACTCTTGGCAAAACTCTTCTTCGCCGGAACAGGGGTTAATATGGACCATTAAGTGGCGCACATAGGGGAAATCTCTCTCTATCCGATCGTGAATCTCTTCGGCCACCTCGTGGGCTTGGTGTAATTTAAAATTGCGGCAACAACAGATCTCGGTCTCTACCCAGTACCCATTGCCACTAGTGCGGCTACGCAGGAGATCGATCTTTTTAACATGGGGATTCTTGAGGATAGCTGCCTCCAACTCTTTACGCGTCTTTGAATCGGCAGAGGCATCCATTAAGACATGGTACGATGCTTTAAAAACCTCAAAAGAAGACCTAATAATTAGGAGGGCAATTACAATTGAAGCAATTAGATCAAACATTGGCCAGCCTAGACGGGAGACAACTATACCTATTAAAGCGCCGGCCGTCGAAAAAATGTCGCTTAAGTGGTCACTAGCTAAAGCACGCATTGAGTTGAGTTTAGTTTGGTGGACCTCTTTAACGGTAATTCTCCACAAATAAAACTTAACTCCAATCGAGACAACTGCCGCCCCCAGAGCCAAAAGAGAGGGCTTTGGCAGTATTACGGCACTATTGAGAGTCTTAAACCCCCTGTAGCCAATTGTGACTCCGGTGGCAAAGATAACAAAGGCTAGTAAGAAAGAGACTATGCTCTCAATTTTCTCATGTCCGTATTGGTGCGAGCTATCGGCTTTACGATTAGACGCTGCTAAACCTCCCATCACAACAGTGTAACTCACAACATCGCTTAAGGAATTGGCTCCATCGGAGACTAAGGCGGAAGATTTTCCGACAATTCCCGCTACCAATTTAACAAAAGAGAGGAATACACTGCCAATAATCGAAATGAGGGAGATTTTCATCCCCCTCTTGGTGTAGGTTTTTCTCACCGTGAATGCCTCTTTTTAAGCACCTCCACGACCTCGGAGAGCCGAATATTCTTCTGGGCCAGCAACACCAACACGTGGTAGAGCAAATCGGCAGCTTCCCCTAAAAAGAGCGACTTATTCTCCGTCATAGCTTCAATTACCAACTCAACCGCCTCTTCCCCCACTTTTTGAGCAATTTTGTTAATCCCGCGGGAGAAAAGATGATTAGTATAAGAGCCGTCAATAGGGTGCTCCCGCCGATCAATAACAATCTCCTCTAAATAGGCCAAAAAGTTGATATCATCCATTAAGGCGGGGTCGTTGTCTTCATTGAAACAGGTATCCTTACCGGTATGACAAACTGGCCCTGAAGGGAGGGCTTTAATCAAAAGGGTATCTCCGTCACAATCTTCAATAATCTGTCTTACAGTTAGAAAATTGCCACTCTCTTCCCCTTTTGTCCACAACCTCTGACGACTACGTGAATAGAAGGTGACTACCCCGCTCTCTTTGGTAACTGCCAACGCCTCCTCATCCATATACCCTAACATGAGGACCCGCTGGGTGATTGCATCTTGGACAATTACCGGAATTAAGCCATTACCTTTTTCAAAATTAAGTTCCATCCTCCACCCCTCTCTTTAATACTCTAGACGTACAGGTATACCACGATTGTCTAAAAAAATCTTCAATTCGGCAATAGTAATAGTGCGAAAATGGAAGACGGAGGCTGCTAAAGCCGCGTCCGCTTCGCCAAAAGTCAATATTTGGGCAAAGTGCTCCATGGTTCCACCGCCTCCTGAGGCGATAATCTTAAGGGAGGTAGCCCCTTTACACGCCTTGGTGAGGTGGTTATCAAAACCTTCTCTAGTTCCATCCTTATCCATACTAGTTAAAAGAATCTCACCGGCACCCCGTTTTTCAACTTCCCGTACCCAATCGAGTACTGCAATGCCGGTTTTTTCACGCCCTCCGCCAATCATAACCTCGCCCTCTTTGGCATCGATAGCGCACACTATTCTTGAAGAGCCAAAAGCATTTGCCAACTCTTCCAGTAGTTGGGGTTTTCTGACAGCCATACTGCCAACAGTGATCTTTGAAGCACCGATGTCAAATAGTTCCCTGGCCACCTCAACACTATTCACCCCTCCCCCAATTAAAAGGGGGACTTCTACCATTTTTCTAATCTCCTTGACCAATGTTAGAAACTGCTGCCTCTCTTGTGGAGTTGATTTGATATCGAGGAGAGTTAACTCATCAGCCCCCTCTTGCACATACCGGCGGGCTAAATGGCGTACATCGCCGGCTTCCCTCAAGTTCTCAAAATTAATGCCCTTAACCAGCTTGCCACGATAAATATCGAAACAAGGAATAATCCGTTTAACTACCCTCTCCATGACGCCAACTCCTCCAGCGTTACAATGCCCTCATAAAGGGCCTTGCCTATAATGGCTCCACTTAATCCCAGTTGTGAAAGGGCATCTAACTCCTGGAGTGAAGAGACCCCTCCACTGGCGATTAATTCAATTTGTAAGGCTAATTCCTTAAAACCGCTCAATAATCTGCTGTAAAGGGGGAGAGAACTCCCCTTTAACATCCCATCTCGGCTAATGTCGGTGGCAATGACTTTGACAAAGCCTGCCTCTAAATAGGTGGCTATGAAGTCGAAAAGAGGATAAGAAGTTGTCTCTTGCCACCCTGAGACGGCAATTTTCCCCTCTAAACTATCGGCACCTAAAATCAGTTTCTCACTCCCCCACTGCTCTAACAACTCTAAGGTGAGGTCCCGGTCTCTGGCTGCCAAGGAGCCAATCGTGGCCATTTGGGCCCCCGCATTAAAGACATCGGCAAAATCTTGCTTAGTTTGCAGGCCGCCACCGACATCAATAACCAAAGAGGTGCCCTCAGCTAGTGCCTCTAAAACCTTAAGGTTAACCACCTTTTTAGCTTTAGCCCCCTCCAAGTCGACCAAATGGAGGCGTTTAAGCCCTGCCCTCTCAATTCTCTTCCCCATTTCTACGGGGTCACTACCGTAGACTGTTTTAGCAGCATAATCCCCCTGCTCTAACCGTACAAACGCCCCCTCTATAATATCCATCGCCGGTATTATTTCCACACTTCCCCCTAAAGAACCCCTTTGGTTGAGGGTAAATCCCAATTGCCGGGATAGCGGAGCAGAGCCTTTCTCACAGCCCTGCCAAAAGCTTTAAACAATGCCTCTATTTGGTGGTGGGTATTGCCACTACTCACCTTCATATGGAGGGCACACTTGGCCTCATCACTAAACGATTTAAAAAAGTGTTCTACCATTTCAGTGGGAAAAGTGCCCACCATCTCCCGTTTAAACTCAACGCTCCACACAAAGGCGTTACGCCCTGAGAAATCGAGGGCGACTTGGGCTAAACACTCATCCATCGCCACCAATTCAAAACCATAACGGTTAATACCCCTTTTATCGCCGAGGGCCTCTTTGACGGCTTGACCTAAAACTAAACCAACATCTTCCACTGTGTGGTGCTCATCGATTTTCAAATCCCCTTTAACTTCTAGCGTTAAATCCAAGCGCCCGTGGCGCACTATTTGGTCCAACATGTGATCAAAGAAGGGTAAGCCGGTGGCGAGGTGAGTCTTTCCACTACCATCGAGATTTAGCCGCAGGTCAATAGAGGTCTCACGGGTCTCTCTAACCACCTCTGAGCGCCTTAATGGCCTCTCTTGGTTATCACCCAAAAAGGTAGCAACCTCACGCCAGTCAACTACTTTGACAGCTTCTAAATTATATTTCTCAGCTATTACTTGAGGATCTTTGGACAACAGATAGCCCCGGTGTCCCTGTGGAGCACCTTGGAAGGCTTTTAACTGTATGGCCTCATCGATAGCGATGCCTTGATTCGATAGGGTCGTTAAAACTTTTTCACTCACCTCTGTAGGATATTCTTGCTCTAAGAGCAACACTAAGTTGTATACCCCACGCTGACAGATATTATAAAGGGAGGGGAAGAGATAATCGGCCCACTCAAACCCTTCTGCTTTTAAAACAGTTCCTTCCAGAACGATATAAAGCGTAGCCATGTGCTATCCCTCCATCTCTTGCAAGGCTTCCAGGAGAGCACTATTCTCCTCTTCACTTGCAATGGTAATTCTCAAAGAGCCGTAACAGCCCCTTAACTTGGAGCGGTTACGGACAATTATGCCCCTCTCACGTAGGTAGTTATAAGTTGCATCGGGGTCTTTGACCCGTACCAAGAGAAAGTTGGCATCACTGGGGAAAACCTTCTCAACAAACGGTAGATTAGCTAGAGCATCCTGCATCCGCTGTCGCTCAGCTCTAATCATCTTAACATTCGCCTCCATTTGCTCTCTCTGTTCCAGTACTTCTAGGGCAATGTCTTGGGCTACACCGCTCAAATTGTAGGGGTATTTCACATTATGCATCGCCTTCACAATTTCAGGGGGAGCCACAGCTAACCCAACTCTGGCATTAGCCAAAGCCCACCCCTTTGAAAAGGTCCTCAAGACAACCAATCGTGGACATCTCGACATAAGGGTGACGGCTGAGGGTTTCTCTGAGAACTCTATGTAAGCCTCATCAACAACGGTTATCCCGGGGAACCTTTGGGCTACCCGTTCAATCTCCTCTAAAGGAAAACTGTTGCCGGTGGGATTATTGGGAGAACAGAGGAACATCATCTTATGCATCCCCCTTTGCGGTGTCCCATTCTCCATCAGACCAAAAATAGTATCCAAACAGCGGAAATCGAGAGAGTAATCTTCTCTAAGATAACAAGTAGAGACTTCAACATCGTTAATAGCGGCGAACACTGCATAGGCTCCGTAGGTGGGCTCAACGATGAGCACCTTATCCTTGCGAGGTTCACAAAAGATTCTAAAGAGGAGGTCTATCATCTCGTCACTGCCATTACCCACCACTAAGTTTTCGCGTCTCAGTGCCATAACTTCACTAATTTTAGCCTTCAAGAAAGAGTGTTGGGGGTCGGGATAGCGGTTACGCTGCCCCTTGGCTAGGAAATCGTGAGGAGCTTCATTGGCATCTAAGAAGATGTGGGCATCCCCGGTGTACTCATTGCGTGCCGAACTATAAGGGGTTAGCGTGGCAATATTTTTGCGCATCAGCGCTCTGATAGTATACTCTCTCATCTCTCCTCCATTTGATTTAACCTAATCTGAACAGCATTGGCATGGGCCTGCAGTGACTCCGCTTCTGCCAAAATTTTTACACTCTCACTAATAGATTGCAACCCCTCTTTAGTGATCTCTTGAAAGGTTATCTTCTTGTAAAAACTATCTAGAGAGACCCCACTGAAAGAGCGGGCCCAACGGGAAGTGGGGAGCGTATGGTTAGTCCCCGCAGCATAATCGCCAATCGATTCACAAGCGTACTTACCAAGAAAAACAGAACCTGCACTTTGCACCTCTTCGGCCAATTCTCTGTAATTTGCCGTGTTGATTATAAGGTGTTCCGGGGCATAGTCGTTAATAAAGGGGGCAACTCTCTGAGAATCGGTAATAACCACCGCCCAACTATGTTTTAGGGCCTCATTAATGATCGCTTGCCGCTTTAGGAGTTTTGTCTGCTCCACAATTTTTTGCCTGACCTCTTCAACAATTCGCACCCCCCCTTGCACTTCACCCTCAGCCACTACCACTAAAACCACCTGACTGGCACTATCATGTTCAGCTTGGCTGATTAGATCAGCGGCCGCAAAAGAGGTATTGCTAAGCGCATCAATCACCACCATAACCTCTGATGGGCCGGCCGGTAAATCGATAGCACACACCTTTTGGGCCACTTGTTGTTTAGCTTCGGTAACGTAGCGGTTCCCCGGACCATAGATTTTATCGACCCGTGGGATGCTTTCGCTCCCATAGGCCAGGGCGGCTATCGCTTGTGCTCCACCCACTTTAAAAATCTTAGTGAGCTTACAAAGAGAAGCCGCATAGAGAATCGCAGGATGAACGCTACCATCCTTTTGAGCCGGGGTTGTGACAATGATTTCTTGACAACCGGCTATTTGAGCCGGCACTGCCAACATCAAGAGCGTTGAGAAGAGAGGGGCACTCCCCCCGGGGATGTAAATCCCGATCCTCTCCAAAGGGACACTTTTACGCCAACACAAAACCCCCTCTTCGGTCTCGACCGTTTCATCGGGTGCTCGCTGTGCCACATGAAATTTATAGATATTCTGCATTGCCCTCTTGATAGCCTCTTTTAAGGCCGGTTCAAGGTATTTGTGGGCCTCTTTAAGCGCCTCTTGAGGTACCATTAGTTCACTCAGAGCGACCTTATCGTATTGCTGGGTCAGAGAGAAGAGGGCGCGATCACCGTATGCTTTAACCTCTTCAATAATCGAGGCAACCCTTGCCGTCAGTGATTCTTGCTCAACCTGAGGCCTTGTAACGACCCCCAATGGGGGGTTAATTAGTAACTCTAACAAATCGTCCCCCTCCTCAATCGGCTAGTTTTTCAATAGCCGTTACTAAGATCCCTTGAGCCCCAAGCTCTTTTAACTCCTCCAAGGTATCCCAAAAGCGCTCCTCGTTAATTACCGTCTGGACGGCACACCAAGCGCTGTCATAAAGATCGGTGACAGTTGGGCTGGTTATCCCACCCAGTATTGAGGCCACTTGACTGAGGTGCTTCTTTGGTAAGTTGAACATTATGTATTTGTAATTAGCCGCTTTTTGAACGGCGTCAATGCGCAGTAAGAGACGCTCTAAAAGGGTCTGTTTTTCAGTACTAAGGTCTTTTCTACCAATTAGAACGGCACTTGAGGTATATATACGCTCTACCTCTTTAAGGCCGTTGCTGGCTAAAGTCGCCCCCGTGCTCACTAAATCGCAAATAGCGTCAGCCACCCCAATGGAGGGTGTTATCTCAACAGATCCCGAAATCTCATAGATAGTGGCCTTAACACCCTCTTCAGCGAGTTTTCGTCCCAAGATCCCCGGATAACTCGTCGCTATCCGCTTGCCCTCCAAAGAGGAGAGCCCCTCATAGTGAAAATCGAGCGGAACAGCGACCGATAAGCGACATTTGGAGAAGCCTAAGTCTCTTATAATCTGCAGGGGGAAGTTTTGTTCATCGTATTCATTACGCCCAACAATCCCTATATCAGCGACACCGGCGTTTATGTAACGGGGGATGTCATCATCACGTAAATAGAGGAATTCAAGGGGGAAGTTCTCCGCCTCCTCGCGTAATAGACGTGAGTCAGAGCCGAATACTATACCGCAATCGCGAATTATTTTTAGCGATTTCTCACTGAGTCGGCCACTCTTTTGAACGGCAATTTTTAAATTAACACTCATAGTCTCCCCCTAAACGAAAAAACTCCGCAAAATGCGGAGTTTAATCGACAGATTGGCACACACGCATCTCACTGAGAGGTAAAAACATGATGGTGGTGATGGAGTATAACAATCTTATCCATGGCAAAACAGTACCGAAGAGGCTCTATTCTGTCAAGACGTCCGCCTCTCCCTCTATTTCAGCCATTATAGCGCGATTTTTTTTACGGGTAAAAAAGGCAATTACCCCCAGAGCTACTGCTATCACTATTAGAGCAACACCTAAGATAGTAACCAACAAATCGGCTATTTTGCGGGGTGCAACGACAAGTGTTACGGCTAAGGCCAACGAGATAATCCCCTCTGTAACCAGTGGTGCCGGTGAGATTCCTATTGAACGCACAGCAAAGGCATCTATTAAGACAACTAGAGCCGATAAAAAAAGTTGGACAGCTAATATATAGAGGATAATACGCCAAACAGCTCCCCCAATCGCTATCGGTAAAACCACCGCTAATACCCCAATTATTATGCTAGCCACCCCTTTTATAAGGGTAGAGTTCTTGTTGAACCTATTGAAAGAGTAGTTACTCAGTGTAACGAGGGAACTAATTCCAGTAATAATAGCCACTAAGGCCAGCGTAATAATAAAGAGTTGTTCAAAAAGTTTCGGCTTAGCTAAAATGAAAATCCCAAAAATTAGGAGCCCTAGAGCTACTAAAAATTGAACAATCCACACTCTCTTTCGTTTCATCAGTTCCTCCCATTGCCCGAATGGCCGGCTAACTATATAGTTGCAGTATTACTGTTTTAGGGAGCGATGTAAAGTAATTCTATGTATGACAACCTATTCTTTGATGCTGATGGAACCCTTTTTGACTTTATCTCCAGTGAAAAATGGGCTTTGGCGAGAGTTTTTACGCAACTCAACATAAAAGTAGATAGTGAGGCTTTCCAGACCTACAGTCAAATCAATAACGCCGTTTGGCTCGAATTTGAACAAAACAAAATAACGCTTGATGAACTCAAAATTGAGCGCTTCAGGCGTTTACATGCGATTTATAACCTCACAGAGGATAGTACATTGAGCGCCACTAAGTACGAAGAACAATTAGCGCAATCGTTTCATCTCTACGATGATACTATACCAATCTTGAAAAAACTAACTAAAGCCGGCTACCCTCTCACCCTAATTACCAATGGAATCTCAGCCGTACAACGGGGGCGCTTAGTCGCCACAGGAACGCTGCATTACTTTAACACTATCGTAATCAGTGAGGAAATTGGTTTTCAAAAGCCTAGCCGAGAATACTTTCAAAAAGCGCTAGAGATGGCAAACCATGCACGCAATCCACTGGTTATTGGGGACAGTTTAACCAGCGATATCAAAGGGGCAAACAATGCCCGCCTAGATGCCTGTTGGATTAACCGCTATGCCATGGTAAACAACACCGCTATTAAGGCAAAATTTGAGATTACAAACTTAAAACAGCTCTTGCCGATCCTAGGCCTCTAGTTAAGGATTTCAACCAACTCTACATCGAAGATTAAGAGGGTGTTGGGCTCAATTTTTGTCGACCCAGAAGCTCCGTAACCTAAATTAGGATGGACAAAAAACTTGAAAGTTGAACCCACACTCATCAACATAAGTCCCTCTTTAAACCCCGGAATCATCGTTGAAAGATCAAAAGTAGAGGGTAACCCCCTAATTGAGGCATCCCCCTCTCTCCCATCAAGGTAGGTTAACCGGTAATTAACCCTCACCGTATCGTTCTCTTTGGGTTTATCTCCTTCTGCATCTTTAATCACCTCATACTGCAAACCGCTGGCAGTGGTCACCACTTTCTCCCTTTTCCCATTAACCGCCAAAAAACTCTCGGCATCTTCTAGGTTTTTGCGAGCCAATTCTTCAAGGCGCTTAGATGCCTCGGCAATTAATTTATCTTGATACTCATAGAGGACATTATTCATGGTGTTCTTATCCAACAGAGCAGTGGTTTGTAGCCCCGAGTCGAGGGCACCACGGGCAAAATAGTGGGGTATTAACTCTTTAACATCCCGCTTGGCCGCTTCCATTAGTAGATAGCCATAGGTATAGCTAAAGCGCTCCTCTAAGGAGACAGGTAGTGGTAAATCTTCTATCTCATATGGTTTGGCTTTTTGCTCTAGGGACTCTCCGTTTTCCGCATTAATCGAAGGGCTGGGAATTTCCTTAGTTATCTCACTCTTAAGATTGCCATTATTTTCTGCTTTCCCATTACAACTTAGCAGGGTCATCGACAGAACAATTATAACAACAATGCTTCGTCCTATACGCATCAATCACATCCTTATCTCCACCCCTACCAAACGATGTTACACCTAAAAAGGAGCGCCGTCCACTATTTTAAAAAACGGAAGTCCCCCTACTGTCAATTGCGACAATCACCGGGAAATCTTTCACTTCTAACCGCATAAGAGCCTCGGGACCTAAGTCTTCAAAGGCAATCATCTCTTTAGCTCTTACTTTGGTGGCATAAAGGGCTCCGCAACCACCATATGCCACAAAATAGAGACCTTTGTTGCCTTTGACGGCATCAATTACCGCTTGACTACGGGGGCCCTTACCAATTGAAGCCACTAAGCCTGCTTCCATCAGAGCAGGGGTAAAGGGGTCCATACGGGCGGATGTAGTGGGTCCACAGGAGCCAATCACCATTGAAGGAGGGGTACCGGCAGGTGCCATGTAATAGATTATCTGGCCCGCTATCGAAGTCGGTAGGGCTCTCCCCGCTGCTAGTAGCGCAACTAGGCGCGAGTGAACCTGATCCCTACCAACCAGAATACTCCCCGTCAAAAGAACCCTGTCATATATTTTCAGCTCCTCAATGTTCTCTTTGGTGAGAGGCAATTCCAATTTATACATAAGGCCCCTCCCAAATAAAAGACCCCTTACGGTCTGCCCAACAACTGATTGAGACAGCTACCGGCAGTCCTGCGATATGGGTCGGTTCGTACTCGATGGCCACTGCCAAAGCCGTTAAAGGGCCTCCAAACCCGCCGGGACCGATTTTCAGAGTTTGAATCTTATCCATTATCTTCTGCTCTAAATCTGCGTAGTTAGCCTCTTCGTGGGGTAAGCCCACCTCCCTGAGGAGAGCCTTTTTAGAGAGTAAGGCGGCTCGCTCACTGGTTCCCCCTAACCCCACCCCCACCACTATGGGGGGGCACGGTTTCCCACCGGCTTCCTTTACAATCTGGGCGACCGCCTCAATTACCCCTTCCTGTGAAGCCGTCGGATTAAGCATCGCCAGCGCAGAGCAGTTCTCACTGCCAAACCCCTTCAACATCAGGGAGATTTTTAAATTTTTGGCCTGCGAAGGGCTCCAGTAAATTATGGGGGGAAGGTTGGTATTGGTGTTTTCTCTTGCAAATACGGGCTCTTTCACCACGGAGTTTCTGAAGAGTCCCTCTTTGATAGCCTCTTCAGCACCTTGGTAAATTGCCCTTTCAATGGCGTGCATCGAGAGAGGAACAGCCGTCCCTATTTCAACAAACGCCACCACCATCCCTGTATCTTGGCACATAGCCATTTTATTCACATCGGCGAGGCGTAAATTCTCTTGTATCATTGCCAACACTTCCAAAGAGGCCTCGTAAGCAGCTCTCTCAGTGGGTGCCTCTTCCATTTTGCGCGCTGTTTCGCTACTCATCCATTGCAATTGCTTTACCAAGCCCTCTTCAAGGTGAATTGACGCATCCATAAGAGTTGTTTTAACCCTCTCAATTAATCCTCTCTGCACCCTTGTCTCCTTAAGTTTTTGATACACTATAGCTAAGGATACCCCAAGTAGGGCACCAACACAATTGGCCACAATGTCAAAAAAATCAAAACTACGGCCGAAGAGGGGCTGAAAAACCTCAATAAGGGCCCCTAAAGTGCTAATTGCTAAAAAAACAACCCTTCCTCTCTGTCCGGTAGTAAGTTGCATTAAAAAAGCAACTACCGCGTAAGCGAGTAGGTGGAGGCTTTTATCCTTAAGGGGCAGATAAGCAATCGTTTTAGCAGGTGCGAAAGAGAACACAACGATGAGTAAGAAACCAAAAAGGGTGCCGATTTGCCCGACCCTCTTTCTCACAACGCGTCTCCCTGTGAAACAGAACGTCGCCTCATCTCCTCCTCGAGAGCCCTCAGAAAAACACTTTTATTGCCAAAGTCGCGAGGCGCTATTAAACGATGCGGGGGGGCTTCGCTCATTAAACGCTGGATTACAATATTTTGAGGAATATGGCGCAGTATTAAAATTACCCCCTCAAGGTGTTCCTGGAAAGTAGGCGCTTTAACCTTACCGGCTCGGTAAAGATTTGCTAGTTCACTGCCACATAACACCTGCAAATGGTGGATCTTCAATCCATCTATTGGGCTACTGGTGAGAAGGGCGGCTGTCTGCAGGTATTCTGCCGGTCCCTCATTCGGTAGACCTAAAATGATATGGGCTGTTACCTTAAGCCCCCTAGCTTTGGCCCTGCGGCAGGCATCTAGGTAATCATCTACGCTGTGCCCGCGCTTGATAGCCTTAAGGGTTGCGTCGCTACCACTCTGAAGACCAAGCTCTACCCAGACCTCCTCTACCTGAGAGGTGTAGGTACATAGCAAATCGAGAACTTCATCACTTAAGACATCGGGCCTTGTGCTCACGATCAACTCTTTGTAATCGCCCATTGAAAGGGCTTTATCGTAGAGTTTTTTAAGATTTTCAGTTTTATCGTTAGTGTTGGTAAAAGCCTGAAAGTAGATACTTTTGGCACACCCCGGGTAGCGCCGGTCAATAAAAGAGGCTCCCCGGCTGACTTGGTGGCTTATTGAGTCAATTCGCTCTTCCATGGTTTGTAGCTTAATTGGTTCAACCAAAGAGTCAATCTCTTCAACTAATTCCCCCCGGTAGGCAAAACCCCTCTCCTGTACCCGCTGGTAGGCACTTGAGGAGCCCAAGGAGTCACAATAGATACATCTCGCTTGGTTGGGACAACCGAACCCCCCATCAATGGCAATCCGGTAAACACTCTCACCGTACCGTTCAAGGAGGAAGGAGCGGTAATCGTGCCAAGGTTTTTCCATTACATGACCTCGAGAAAGATTGTTGCCCTGAGATTTGTATCTAAAGCGGCCCCTGCCAAAAATTCGACTGAGCCGACGGAAAACCCGAGGGCTAAGGAAAAACTACCCTCGACTGCATTGAGGGCAGAGAATGGCACTAACGAGCTACTTACCGGCGTCTCCTTGATTATATTCCCTCGGCTCGCAATACTAACCATTGTGTGAAGCACCAAGGGGAGAGTTTTTTCGTTTAATAGGTAGAGGTACTTTATCCGGCCGATTAAAAGATCATCGGTTAAAGCCGTGTTTAAATAGGTGGGCAAGCCATCACTACCACCAAACTGAACAAAGGAAGAGGCTTGTAGCGTTGCCGGACGGCTGGTTTGAGCCCTTAAATCAAGATAGAGGTAGTGCCTATACTCTAACTTAAACATCTGCTGGTAGCGTAAGAGTCCCCAGTAGCCGTAGCTTTCCCCCTTTTCGCCCGTTAAAGAGAAATCTAAGCGGAGCCCTTCAAGGGGGATAATTTTTGAATTCAATGTTGAGTAGGTCCCTTCAAGCTGCAGCTTGGGGGCAAATATTTCTGCTTTTGAATCGCTGTCATACCAGATATAGGGAAAGGCAGCGGTTAACTGAAAAGCCAGAGCATTAGTAGGATGATAGCGCAACAGCAGTTCTCCATCTATTTTTCTATCACGAGAGGCCGGAATAAGGTCCCCATATCTGAGATGCTCTGGAAGAATGGCTCCGCTCAGATAACTGAACTTTAAACCACTGCTAAATAAAGAAGAGAAGGGATATAACAACACATTGCTGAGTTTGAGGGTATCGCCTAGAGATAAAGCAAACGACCACTTCAGCGAAGTGTTAAAGAGACTGTCATTGGTAAATTGAAAGGCGAAATTGGGGGTGAATTCAAAATATAAAGGGTCAAATGTGATAGCGGCTGCCCCATAAGCCCCTACTGAAAGGGTCGCTTTTTTAGGAGGAAATTCACGCGTCTGGATTTCAAGAATTCCCCATAACTCGCCGGTGTCGTCTCTGAAAGCCTCCCCAAAGCTGTAAGTTGCCGTGGCGAATTGCCCCTTATTGCGCAAGTTGTTGAGTTCCCTCTGGAGCTGTTCTTTAACTTTTTTATTGAGGCGCTGACCGGTGAATTTTCTAAAGGGGGCTAATTCTATCGTGGCTTCCCCTCTGCCTAAAGGGCGGTGAACAACAGCAGCGATAATCGGCTCACCCAGTGCAAAATAGGCGCCTGTGCGGTTGGCTTCTTTAAAGATAAGCCCTCTTTCACTCTCAACCCTTTGGGCCAATGCCTTAAACTCACCCTCTTTCTCTTTTACCGCCTCTGCGCCAATGGCCAAAATCTCTTTGACATTTAAGAAATCCAAAATGCTGTAAGCGCCTAACTTAGGGATTACCAACAAGTCGGCATTTTGTAACTGGTCAAAGTAGGTATTTTTCATAAACAGGATAATAGTCTGCTCTAAAACAGCGGAGAGAGAATTAATATCGTTTATAGATTTCTCATAATCCCCACCATTCACATCCACCGCAATAATTATGTCGGCGCCCATCTCTTGGGCTAGATCTATAGGTAAATTGTCGGCGACTCCACCATCTACCACCAAGCGATTAGCTACCGGGTAGGGGGCAAAAACACCGGGGATGGAGATACTGGAGCGGATGGCAGTTACAATTGACCCCGAGGAGAACACTAGGCGCTCTCCACTAACCAAATCGGTGCCGATAGCCCTAAAGGGGATCTCCAACTGGTCAAAATCTTTTACACCAGCTACCCGAGAGAAGGAGGCATTCAACATCTGTAGTATTTTTTGGTCCCCTATAATTCCGGTAGCCGTTCCTACCCCCTCTTTGTCGAGTCCAATTTTTAAAAGGTTGTAGTTATCTTCAGTGGGTAAAGATTTGAATTTACTAATGGGAGGCAGGGCTGTAGAGGTAAAAAGGTCGACCATGCTGTAGGCCTCTATCAGGTCCCTGATATCCTTCGGAGAGTAGCCGGCTGCATAAAGGCCCCCCACGAGACTCCCCATGCTGGTTCCTAACACTAAATCAATGGGAATTCCCAATGCTTCAATAGCCTCAATGACTGGAATATGGGCAAAGCCACGCGCCCCGCCACCCGAGAGGACCAAAGCTACTTTTGGTGTAGCCGACAGAGCAAAACTGACAACCAGAAGGAGCAGCACTAGGCTAATTTTTTTAACCATCTCTATTTTCCTAATATGGAGCCAATTATCTGGGGATTCCCGTTAATAAACGCAGCGCTGTCCATCTCTTTCTTTTGGGCAAGGTGGAGCCGACTCAAATAGATAACGCCATCTTTGCAGACCACTTCTAATCCTTTCCCTTTCACAAAACGGTTGACCGTACCAACTGCTATATCAGCATAAGAGGGATCTCGCTTAAAACCGGCCGTTTCAGTGATGGCTAAAGGAATGCCATTAAAAGTAGTACTAGCGCGAGGCCATGGGGTGAAGGCCCTAATTTTGCACTCTATTTTTGCT
>JBAYSE010000018.1:0-18532 GCA_041676265.1 Sphaerochaetaceae bacterium | reverse complement strand
CTCTGTAGCGCCTCATAGCGTAAGTGACGGGCAGCATCTTCCAGCCCTTTGTCCCGTTTTAAGGCACAAGAGGCCACTGCCCCCCTCTCAAGTTTGACAACTACTAGGGGGACTCTCAATTTGCGACAATTTTGACGGTTTAACGCCTCCTCGGCTAAGAGTTCGCTCGCTTGCCTGAGGTTGTGGTTAACATAAACGGCGACAATCTTTGCCGGGGGAACTAGGGGTATTAGAGAGATTAACAATGCCAAAGAATCGGCTCCTCCGCTGAAGGCGACGACAACGCCTCGTGCGATGTCAGAGGGAACCATTTTTGCGATTGTATTCACGGGTCAACTCCTCTAAGGAGGCTCCTTGGCAGAAAGCTAAAACAGCTTCCGCCGCTCTATCTAGGCTTTGGTTCAGCAGTGTTTGCTCTGCTGCAGTAGCCGCTCTTTTCAGAACGTAGTCTACAATATCCGCCCCTTGGGGAGGACGCCCTACGCCGATGTAAAGACGGACAAAATTGGGCGAACCCAGCTCTTCAATAAGCGACTTTAGTCCTCGGTGCCCCGCCGAAGAGCCTCCCCGGCGAATTCTAATTGTACCCACCTCTAAGTCAAGATTATCACAAATGACCAGCAGGTTGTCACTCTTAAATTTCTTGGTGATAAAATAGGGGATAATCTTCCCCGAATTATTCATATAGGTTAAAGGCTTGACAAAGAGGGCTTTACCATTGGCGAACTTTAACCATCGTTGGCTGTAAAGACGAAAACAGCGTCTTTTCAATTTCTTATGGAAAGACGCCATTACTCTATCGATAGTATCGAAGCCAACATTATGCCGCGTATGGGCATAACGACGGGTCGGATTCCCTAAACCAAAAACTAGTACCAGAGCCCCTGCCCCCCTCTATTTTACTCCTCGTGAGAGGCAGATTTTTCTTCAGTTCTTTCGGCTTTTTCACCTTCAACTTCAACATCTTCCTCTTCGGAGACCTCTTCTTCAACCTCTTCTTTAACACTCTTAACGGAAGCCACCGTGTGATCCCCATGGGTGACAGCCTTGACCCCGGCAGGCAGCTTTAAATCACTAATCATGATAACTTCATTTAAGCCCAAGCCGGAGACATCAACAGCCACATGTTGCGGTAAATCAAGGGGTAAACACTCAACTTCAATCTCGTAGGCAACCTGTTCCAAGACACCACCAAACTTAGCTCCTTCGGGATGCCCCTCAAGGATAATGGGGACATTGGCTCTCAGGACTTCGTCAGTTGTAACTTCGAAAAAATCGACATGGTTAATGCGGTCCAAAAGAATGTTTTCTTGGAGGTCTTTCATCAAAACTAATTTTTTCTTACGGCCTATCTTTAAAGTTAAAAGGGTACTTTCAGAGACTCGGCGCAAAATATTGCGAAATTCAACCGCGTCCAGAGTGACATGGACAGGCTCCTCTTTACCGTAGATAACAGCGGGGATTCGTCCTTCCTTGATAACTCTACGGGCACCGGCAGAGCCGAAATCTTCTTTCCTGAGTACACCAGTTAAATTTACTTCATTCATGAGAAACTCCTTGTACTTTCCTTCCTACAGGGGCGGCAGGATTTGAACCTACGCATGCCGGCACCAAAAACCGGAGCCTTACCGCTTGGCTACACCCCTAGACCACACCTAAGTGGCGGTTCCTTTCTCTCAAAAGGCACCGCAACCAAAAATACAGGTTTTTCTATCCTTTGTCCAGTGGGTTAGGTGTCTAAGGTCTCAATTCCTATTCAGAGATATCCTCAGCATCAAATTCATCGCTCCCTGGAGGTGGGGCTTTAGAGTAGGCCTCTAAGATAGCCTCTTGCATAGTAGCTCTAAAGTCGCTACTTATCGGATGAGCAACATCTTTAAATTCACCATTTTTGGTTTTACGGCTAGGCATAGCAACAAACAACCCCGATTTCCCATCAATTACTTTCAGATTGTGCACAACAAATTGATTGTCGAACGTTATTGTCGCATACGCTCGCAGTTTCCCCTCAGAAGTAATCCTTCGAACCCTCACGTCAGTAATTTCCATGCGAACACCCCTTACGTAATTTCATACAGAAACGGTAACATCAGAATGGTCAGTATGCAAGCTTTTTATCCTTTTTATGGCGATGTCACCCCTAATTTCCCCTATTTTTTGCCCTAATCGGTCAATTATCGCCTCTTTTTCACTAAAAATGCAGTAGGCAGAGCCACTTCCACTGAGCAGTGAAAATATTGACTCTTCCCCCTTGATTGCCTTATCAAGGGCCCCGTAAAGAGGATCCGTTCGATCGGCAACGAGGCGGAAATCGTTGTAGAAATTCCAAGTGGCCAACGGCCCATAATAACTCTTTAGAAGTGCCTCCTTGGTGGGAAAAGCTCCTACCTCACCCCGAATAGCATCCAAGGTAGCGTAGGCTTCTCGCGTGGAGGTCTCTTTCTCTAAAGGTGTTATTAATAGGCCATAAAAAGGGGTCCTTTTAGCCAATGGCTCTACAATCTCACCCCGCCCGCTAACGATAGCGGCAGAAGCCCCACTCATAAAGAAAGGAACATCTGAACCGATAGACTCGCCCAATTCCAGAAGGCGATCAGTGGAAATTAAGTCCCCAAAAAGGGCGTTAAGCATCATTAAAGTGGTGGCTGCATCACTGGAGCCACCTCCTAAACCGGAAGCGTAAGGGATACGTTTTACGCAACGCACTTTAAGCTTTAAAGGAAGCTTGGCCTCTTCGCAAAAAAGGCGCCCCGCCTGCTCAATAGTACTCTCCTGCAGGGTTAACCCCTCAAGTGAAAATGAAAATTTTTCTCCCTGGCAAGCCTCAATGACTAGCGTGTCATGGAGGTCTATTTTCTGAAATATTGAAAGGATTGAGTGATACCCATCCTGACGACGAGGCCCCACCGAGAGGTGTAGATTAACTTTAGCATAGGCAAAATCGACACTTTTATAACTCTTCACCAAATGCCCTCCTCTTCAAGTTGTCGGGTAGCCAACTCTGACCACCCTTGGTTTGCTAACGGACTACTGGGACTCGGGTGTAAAACAGAAAAGACCCCATTAGGGAGACCTAAGCGGCGCTTACTGCCCAGCAGCTTCTCTTTGGCATACTGCCCTATACCCACTAGGTAACGGGGTTTGATGAGCCGTAAAACATCGTCCAAATAGGCATCACAAACCGTTTCCAAAGCATCCCGTTCCCCCTTTTTTAATTTCTGAGGGACTATGTTGCGTCCCCCCTCACCTTTATCGACAAAAACCAGAGGACAATAGTTCATAACAGCGTGTTGTGCAAAGAAAGCCTCAGCACTACCAAACCTTTCTCCCATGAGCGACCAGAGGCGAGTACCACTCACTTCACGTCTTTTACATTGAAGACCTAGAATAGGCCGTTTGGGATGTTCTCGCGGAGGCTTGCCAATCTCTTTGGCAAGCTTAAACCACTCTGTGACCATCTCTACATCTCCAAAGGGGACCCCTGTTTGGGCCATACCAAAGGGCCCAGGATTCATCCCCAAGAAAAACACCTTCACCCCCTCATTGATATAACGCAAGAGATAGGCAGAATGCATCGCCCAAGCATAGTCAAGAGGGTTATAGATGAAGCCCTCAAAAGAGAATTCTAAGGAATCGACTTGCGCTGAAAAGAGCGCCGTTCTATGAATTAGAGCTTCCTTAAAAGATACCACTTACTCTCCGGTATAAAATAGTTGAGACCTTTTGCTAAAGGCCTTCTTTTTAGCAATCACCATATAGGCTATTAGTGCACCTATTAGATAGATTGCTGAAATCCCTACAGCTATCCAAAACAAACTGGGCTTATTCTGCGTTACGCTGAGGGCCGGTAAATTGGCACTCAAGAGAATCGGGATTGCCAAGAAGAAGACTATCCCCACCGAATAGAGGTAATCGGTAGCCGTTGGGGTATCAAACTCGGGGTCAACAACCCTTAGAAGAGCTAAGCCGGTTGGCAATGTACCTGTGGCAGTCCCATAGATCATCAGCATCCTCTGGAATTGATGGTCGCTGTAGAGTCTCGAAGTGTAGAAGGGTAAGATGATGAGGGTAATAAACATACCAACTAAGGTCAAAAGGAGAATGGGCAACCAGTAACCTCTAACAACTACTAGGTTAATTGCCCCTAGTGAAGCCGCGACCGTTAAATCAACTGCCAATCCATTAATCCTGTTACAGGTGGCGTTATCGACAGTAGTGTCAACCTTCACCAGTCGCATGAACATTTTAACAGCCAAAGCGCAAAAGGCGCTAAAGATGAAGTTAATTCCCCAGAGGCTCTCGGCTAAATCGACGCCCAAAGGCCCTATCATGGACAGGAGTTTTGTAAGCAGGGTTAACACCAGCCAACTCAAGAGGTAGATGAACATCACCAGAGCTATATGATAACTAAAAGTATCGATTGATTCACCATCGGTAGAGAGGTAAGAGCCCACCGGCCTCTCACTCTCAATACGGCTAAAGAAACCGGTCCTCACCGATTTCTTTTTCAAATTTTCAAGGTGCTCTTTCCCTATCCAGCCCCGTTTAATACCTTGATTAATGAGGACAATACCCCCAAATGAGCCTACAAAAAACCCAATGGCGGCTAGAGTTAAACCTACCGAAGCTCCCCCCACAAATCCCATCTTTTCCCAAGTAGAACCGATTGAATAGGCTTGCCCCGGCCCTAACTCAAACCCTAACACCAAAGTGTAGCCAATGGCTGGAAAGAGGTCCGGCTTAATAGTGGCAATTAAGATGGCGGTAACAGCCAACCCAAAGAAACACTGTAATCCGTACTGGCCGATGACTGCAGTAACGTTTTGACCTAAAATGCCTTTTTTCGTCCGCTTATCCGGTTCCCTCTTGTCTACCCGCAACATCATGGCAATAAAACTTATATTCAGGAGGTGGTAGACCAGCTCCCCTAAAAAATCGCTCCTAAACCCGATTCGCGCAGCGATAAAGTTGTAGAAAATGAAGAGGAATACACCGGCAATTATAGAGACCGGTAGTAGGAATCTCTGTAGAAACTTAACCCTTGCCCGCAGAAGTGCTCCGCCTAACAGTGAGAGCGAAATAATACCGATGTGGATAATGTAGTTCCAGTTCATTTAAACCTCCTCAATTACTTCCTTTGGTTGTTCAAGATAGACCTTATAGAGCTCTAAGTACTTCAGCATAGAGCGTCCTTCTTCAACCCGTAGGCGCCACAGTTGATCTCTGTAGTAAAATTCGAGGGTGCTCTTAACTGTGATTATCATCGATTGAATCTCTGCAAAGTCGAAAATTAGGGCATCTAAATCTTTTAAAAAGCCACTTTTAAGGCGACTAGGGAAATGGACGACCATTCTGGTCGGTTCTAATTTTAGAGTAAATCGTTTCGAAAGGAGGAGGAAGCGCCTCCTAAACCCCTTCTGTAGTAATACGCCCCTATCTGCAGGGAATTGGCGCTCTTTGGAAACCCTCAAGTAGGCCTTTTGCCACCGATTCCAAGCGGGCAAAGAGTCAACTTTCCCTCCGTTGGGCGTTTCACCAACAAGGTTATCGTAGTCATCCATCTGAAAACTCAAAGAGCAGTGGGTGCAGAAGATCCGGCTCTTTTCGGCTTTGATGGTAGACTTCTGGTGGCAAGCCGGACAGAGATAGAGTAGTTTCTCTAACCCTTCAGTCTTCTTTTTTCCTATAAACGGGACATGGGCCTTTTCTTGCCACTCGACAAAGCTGAAAGCAAGGGCTGCATTCAAAGCCGTCTCAAGCTCCTTTAACTTCATAGTGGCCAACTCTTGGGAAGTAATCACCCGTTTAACCCTAATCGTCATACTCCCTTTGCGCCGGTACTTCGCCCAGCGGGGCCTAAGGGCATAGGAGCCCTCCAAATTGAGTATAACCACCGGAACTTTAAAGAGACGCACGAGTTTAGCCGTTGAGATGTCGAAACCCATTGGCTCTCCATCCCAAGTGCGTGTCCCTTCAGGGAAAATACCCACGATTGCCCCCTCTTTAAAGCCTTTCGATATCGATTTTATAGTCTCTAAATCGCTACGTCCCTGCTGTTTAGAGATACTTTTTACCCAAGACTGTAAAAGCTTTCTCAAAATTTTGTATTTAAAAAGGTGTGCTCCGGCTACCCACCTTATATTTTGCTTAAAAGTGGCTGAGATAATAAAGGGGTCGAGGGTGTGGGTGTGATTGGCAAGGAGTAGATAGGGGCCTTTTTCGGGAACTAAATCGTAACCTTCAGTTTTTATACGGAACCTGTTTATTAGCCATCTCCCGTAAGTGGGGCGAGCTAGGCGAAAAAATAGGGGTGTTTCTGACATATTAGCTCCTAATGTCACAAATATAGCACGCTGCAAAGCCCCTGTCCACACCTTCATTACCACTATTAACTTGCTTGAAGATAAAAATCTGAGTATGCTTAGGCGTGTTGCCCTTTTAGGAGATAAAATTGAATTTATTAAGAAAACTTAGAGAAACCTCCTTTTCAGTTATCCCTCTTATTCTCATTGTTATCCTCTTAAATTTGACTATCGCGGGGGTTGGTTGGCCAAGCGTGGGACGCTTTGCCTTAGGAGGCCTGCTTATAATTGTAGGGCTCAGTTTTTTCCTCTTAGGGACCGACATAGGGATTATCCCGGTGGGGCGTAGCATAGGATCTGAGCTCATCAATAAGCGCAACCTATTCATCCTCTTAGGCGTCTCCTTCATAATAGGCCTTTTCATTACAATGGCGGAGCCCCAAGTTCAGGTTTTAGCCCGGCAAGTTGAACTTCTCGCCCCCCATATCCCCCGCAATCTACTCACATTTGCCATTGCTATTGGGGTGGGTCTTTTTGTGGCCGTCGCCTTTTGGCGCCTAATCTTCAACATCTCTTATAAATGGACAATGGTTGTCCTCTACGTTATGTTGACAGTGTTAGCCCTCCTCGCCGATAACTTTTTTCTGGGAATTGCCTTTGATGCCGGGGGAGCAACTACCGGGCCACTAACCGTCCCCTTTATATTAGCTTTAGGTATTGGGGTAGCCGGAGTTAGGAAAAGTGAGTCAAGTGAGGAGGATAGCTTTGGTTTTGTCGGCATTGGCGCCATTGGCCCGGTGGCGGCAGTTCTAGTGTTGGGGATAGTGAGCCGCTTTAGCGGTAAAGACCCCTCGGTTTTAGTCACAGAGTCCCACACTGTAGCGACCTATAAATTCTCAGCAATCTTTTTAGAGACTGCCCTAGAAGTTCTGCAAGCTCTTGGTCCGTTAGCCCTCCTTCTCATTATCTTCCAACTAACTCTACTCAAGCAAAGAAGACGCCAAATAATTCGAATGTTTGAAGGCCTCATCTACGCCACTATCGGATTAATTCTCTTTTTAGTGGGGGTCAATGGAGCTTTTATGCCGGTAGGCTCAGCCATTGGAGCCCTGATTGGAGCCTCACCGCTAAACTGGCTCTTAATCCCCATCGGTTTTTTTCTAGGAGCTGTAGTGGTACTGGCCGAACCGGCCGTATGGGTTCTCACCGAACAAGTTCGGGAAGTAACCGGAGGGGCTGTTAAGAAATCGTTCGTTTTGATCTTCTTCTCGATAGGAATCTCTATAGCAGTTGCCTTGGCTATGGTGCGGGTGATCTGGCGCCTGCCCCTCGCCTATTTTCTTATACCCGGTTACCTCATTGCACTCATCTTGGCATTCAAAAGCCCGCCTCTGTTTACCACCATCGCCTTCGATTCGGGGACGGTTGCCAGCGGACCAATGTCGAGTTCTTTCCTCTTAGCTTTTACCCTCGGTGCCAGTAGTGCCAATGGCGGAAACCCTTTTGCCGATGCTTTTGGGGTAGTCGCGCTTATAGCTATGACCCCCTTAATTTCACTCCAAATTTTAGGCCTAATCTACAATAAGAAGAACGTAATCAGTAAAAAGGCTGACCAGAAGAGGAGCTCCACATGAATGTAGTTCTGGAACTAAACGGAAAACTATTGCTCAGTGTTGTCCAAGAGGGGTTGGCAGAACAACTCGTCGATAAGATTAAAACTGTGGGAGTTAGAGGAAGTACCATTTTACTGGCTACAGGTATTGCCGACAGCTCAATTTTGCGAATGCTTGGTCTAGGCGATAATAAGAAAGAGGTGGTACTCACTCTCTTTCCTGAGGCCTTACAACCAAGAGTAGTTGAGCTACTATCAGAATTTAAGAAAAAGAGACGTTTCACCTGTGGTATTGCTTTGTTAATCGATGTGAAAAATATTATCCATCACAATGAGGACAATGTACAATTTGAAGCCACTGAAGTGAAAGCGATAAGGAGAAAAACTATGGATAGTCCACACACACTAATTACTTGTATAGTCAATAAAGGGAATGCCGATGAAGTTATGGAGGCCGCCAGGAAAGCCGGGGCCACCGGAGGCACCGTTTTAGCCGCTCGCGGCACAGGAAAAGAGGAGGACCAAAAGTTTTTTGGTATTCAGTTGGTTCCCGAAAAAGATTTGCTCCTAATTTTAGTAGGTTCAGGGTTAACCGGACAAGTCTTAGAGGCCATCAGAGAAGTCCCCTCGCTGGCCCAGCCCGGTTCAGGAATTGCTTTTTGTACCGATGTTGAGAGATTTATGACCCTAGGGGGCAAACCCTCAATGTAATTGCTTGTAAGGGTCCCACGGGTAGGATTGACGTGCCAAGCTTAGACCTAACTCCAGTTGCTCTAAAGCGGGCACTTCAACCTTAAGCTCCATATTAAACACTTCACACACCCTTGCCCCAAAAAGGTGCTCCAAAACCTCTTTTTTAACCCCTGCCTCTTCTAGGCGCCTCAATAACAGCACCATGCCACCAAAACCGGGGATACCGGAGGCTCCCTCCCTCTTATCTTCTAGAGTATGGGGGGCATGGTCACTCTCTACCCAGTCAATCTCGCCTCTAAGGAGAGCATTATAGAGGGCATCACGCTCTTCTTCAGCCCTTAAAGGGGGGTTCATCTTCAATAAGTTCCCCTCCTTAGATGAGGAGTTTTGGTTTAAGAGGGCGTGGTGGGGAGTTAAACCGCAACTGATCTTTAGCCCCTCCCCTTTAGCCTTCAAGACAAGAGAGAGCGACTCTTTGGTGGAGAGGTGGCAAATGTGAATATGTCCTTGGTATCCACTCTCTTTGACCAATTCTAGCTGGTCACTGATTGAGGCCACTTCGGCTCGAACCGGCCTAGATAGGGAGTGGCTCGCGGGGTCCTGGGGATTCCACAACTCCCCCCTCAGGAGGGCCTCTTTTTCACAATGGAGGGCCAACACCCCTTTGTACCCACTCTTAGTCAGTGTTTTATAAACACTACGCTGTTGTTCAAAATCGACAATCCCCATATTCCCAGTGGAGTGACCGGCAAACATCTTGAGCCCCACCATGCGAGGAAAGAGTCGTTTGTGGAGTTTTACGAGGGCTTCAATTTGTTCTTCTTGGGCGGTGAGCCCTCCATAGACCCCGTAGAAAACGTCTCGATGAACTTTAGCTTGCCCCATCGCCAGACGCTCTAAAATAGCCTTTTCTCCGGTGAGAGGCTCTGGAGTGTTAGGCATGTCGAAAAATGCCCTGAAGCCACAGGCATAACCCACTGCACTACCATGGGAAATGGTCTCTTTAGAACTCTGCAAGCCGTCTCTGAAGTGGACGTGGGGATCTACCATTTCAATATCTCCGGGTCGTTGTCTATTATAAAGCGGTAACTGACGAAAGTGCCGTATTGGCAAGTTAACTTCTCACCACAAGCACATTGGCCACAGAGACCAACACCGCAGAGGGTTGGTAGCTCTAGGGAAAGGAAAATAGTGTCCGCTTCAACACCTTTTTCTACTAAGTGTTGGGCCCCTAAAGCCATAAAAGGGGTGGGCCCAATAAAGTAGTAACCACATTCCGGTAGGGCGTCGATACTCTTTAAAACACGACCCGCTTCCCCCTCATCGGCGATGATTGATACCTTTCCGTATTTCTCAAGTTCATCTTTTAGGACCGGTCGCTGCTCTTCAGCGCTAATGCCCACAAAAGTTTGCACCACCGTGCCGGCCTCTACTAATTGCTTGGCGAGCGCAGGGAGCACAGCAACACCACTGCCACCGGCCACTAAGACAGCTTGGGGGAATTTTTCAAGCTTGAGGCCCTCTCCATAGAGACCTCGTGCAAAGAGGGACTCCCCCACCTTGAGATTAAACAGCGCCGATGTAAAAACCCCTTTCTTCTTAATTACAAAGGTCAATGGCTCATCGATGGCAATTGAGAAAGGTTTCTCACCTACTTCCGGAATCCACAAGAAGACATACTCTCCCGCTTTGTAAGACCAAGCACCGTCAAGTGTGATAACTAAAGTGTCGCTGCCAAACTCCTGGCGCTTAACTATTTTGTACTCTTTATAATCCATGGAAGGTTTGGCTAGGTAGAATTGGGTGGCTTTGGCACTCTCTTTGCCTGCCAGAATTGCTTGGGCATCCTCTACTAAAGCTTCACTATAGGGAAGCCACTCCCTTTGGTGTACTTTAGCAAAAGCCGAACCCACACCCACTAAATCGGCACCGGCACGGATCATTGCGGCCACATCCTTGCCACTGGAGATGCCTCCCATCCCTATTAGAGGAACATCCTCGCCAACCGCCTGCCTCACCTCTTTAACCACTTTGAGAGCCGTATCAAGGACCCATTTGCCACTCTTACCGCCGGCGCCTCCTAAGGGGTTTTGTAAAATAGGCTTACCGGTGAGGGGTTCAATGTGGACGACAGGCCCCACCGTGTTGATAGCCACTAGGCCATCAGCACCACTAGCCATCAAACGTTGTGCAATCTCCGCAATATTATCGACATTGGGGGTAAGTTTGGGGAAAATGAGGGCATTACACTCCCCTAAAGCCTCCCTTATCCCCTGCATGTAAGCGGCTGAGATTTCGGCAGAACTGCCGATAGAGGCTCCATAGCCCTCTTCGGCATGGGGACAACTGAAGTTTAACTCTATTACATCGGCCAAGGGCTCAAAAGCCCTTACTAAGGTGATAAAATCGGCAATTGTCGAGGCAGAAACTGAGATATTGAGGAGCGTCCGCATAGCGTACGCTTGTCGCAAGGTCTTCAACTCCTCTAGGGCAACTTGCATCCCTTGGTTGCGCAGTCCCACAGAGTTGCCAAAAGAGCCCACTTCCATCTCACACAGAATAGGTTCACGGTTACCGGGATTAGGGAGAATTTGAAAACTTTTGGTAGTTACCATGGCAAATGGACTGAGGTCCCTGTCAACAAACCTTAGCAGGGAGGTTTTAGTGGTTACCACTCCGGAGACTGAGGCTAATTGAGGCCTCTCCTGGCCACTTAAAACCCTTTTATGGAGGCCACTCAAATACTCTTTGACCTGCGCCTTTTGGTGGATAAATTTCACAGAGCACACTCCTCTATAAGATTAGCTAATTTAGTCATCGATACCGCCACCCAATCGGAGGGGACTGAACCCCCTTTCCAAGGATGGGTAATGCCACTCGAGCTATTTATACGGGCGAGGAAGAGGGGGTAATCAACCTTTTGCAAAATATTGAGTGTCTCAGCAGCACTGCCCCCCTGGCTTTGAACCCCAGGGATTAAGAGGGGAATTTCTCGGTAGGCATAGTAAGCGGCTAACTCCTCTAGTTCACGGAGGTTGGTGGCTCCCACCACAGCACCCACATTACCCCATTCATGATTATAGTGCCCTATACGATGGGCGACCGCCATATAGAGGGGATAGAGCTCTTTCTCATCGACTTGATCAACGACAACTAACCCCTGTAGATCTTTGGCTCCCGGATTACTGGTGCGGTTAAGGAGATAAAACCCCTTCCCCTCAACGCTCCTTTCTCCAAAAGGGGCCACTGAATCGCTACCCATATAGGGGGAGACAGTGACGGCCGCACTACGGTAAAGGTCAAAAGCCTCACTACAATAGTTGGCACTACTGAGGGCGATATCGCCCCGTTTAGAGTCGAGAATTACCGGAATACCGGGGAAGTGCTCCTCTAAAAGGTTAAAAAGTTCACCCAGCGCTTGGGAACCGGCAAAAAAACCCTCCCGAGGTTTATCGAAAAGGGTGTAGTACCCAATATTGGGTTTAAAGGCGGCCGGAATAAGGTCTCTTTGCACCATTTGGGCAAAAAGTTCCGAGAAAAATCTTTTTAAATCTTCACCGATATGGCCACTATTATAGGGGAGGGCGTTTTGAACCGGGTCGAGCCCTAAGCAAGCACAATTGCCCCTCTCCTGAGCACTCTTTTTTAACAGCTCTTTGTAACTAATCATCCTGCTACCCCCTATTTGGTAAATAGCCATGCTCTTCTCCCCAACCAAAGGGGTCCAAGCGCCACTGTTCAAGCAGTTTTCGCTCCTCTGGGTTAATATAACCGCTAGCCTCAGCAGTTGTCACTAACCGCTCATAATCGAGGAGACACACCACGTTACAACGTGGGATTAAAGCTCCAAAAGCGTCAGCTGAGGCCTTAAGTTCATAGGTGAAAATGGCTAAACAGGTCGAGACAACGCCACCGCTTGCTCTAATCGCCTCGATAGCTTTAATAGAGCTCCCGCCGGTTGAGATTAAATCCTCTATTAAGAGAACATTTTTCCCCTGATAAGAGCCGTCTGACCCCAATCCCTCAATGAGGTTACGTAACCCATGGTCTTTCCCCCCTGAACGGACGTACGAGAGGGGTTTTTGCAGATAATCGGCTAAGGTCGTGGCATGGGGAATCCCCGCCGTGGCTGTACCGGCAATATTATCAATCGATAACTCCAATGCCTCACAAAGAGCTGCAAAACCGTGGGCAATTAGGGAGCGTACCGCACTACTGGCCAACAGGCGCCGATTATCGTTGTAGATGGGCATCCAATACCCGCTAGCCCACTGAAATGGTTGAGCTACGGAGAGTTTAATAGCCTCAAGCTCTAACGCTTTCTGGGCGAGTAGATGTCCGTACTCCCTTTGGATGGCTCTAATTTTCTCGTTCAACTGTCTCCTCCTACTTCCATATCTCCTTGAAGGTGTGGATGGTACCACAGTAAACACAACTATAGCGGTCATCCTTAGTCCGTTCAAAGCGGGCAGGCACCCCCTCACTGTGTATTGGGTGGGAGATGCAAGCCTCATTATTACACGCTAAATCGTCAAAATTGTAAATCCTGGGGGGTAAGTGGGTCCGGTATTTGGCTACTACCCGCCCCCCTTCAATTATATTAAGGGTACACCCGGCAGCGGCAGCTGCCAATCTTTTGAGGTCTTTGCGCTCAAATTTATAAGAGCCGGGTCGGAAAATGATACCTTTGTGAACTCCGCTATCGCTTTGACTGGTAGAGACCCATTCTCCCCCTTTGCCCCCATCGAGATTCATCACTTTGCTAATCAAAGCCATTTGCCGACGTATAGAGGCCGGGTCATCACCTCGGCAGATATGGTCTATTACTAACCCTTCGTAGATGGGCCTGACCCCCTCAGAATAGGGCTCTTTCTGCTTAGGCTTAAGGTTTGGGGGGACTTGGAAAATATACTCTTCATCATTACGAGTCCGAGGCAGCTCGTCACTGACAAAGTCATCGCCAACTTTACCGGCGACTAAGGCGAGCAGCACAATTCTGACATACATCCCGTTTATAGACTGGCGCTCCCACCCATTAAGCGTGGTACTGTCGAGAAAGTTAGGAATAGTGGGGTGCTCGCGGTGGCGTGGAAGGGGGTGGTAAAATTTGGTATTCGGTGGCAGTAGTCCAATAAACTCCCTCCTAAAGGTAATTGTTGAGCGTAGCTCCTCCTCCCTTTTTAAAATCTTCTCGCCCATTCTCTCGAGTTGGGGACGGGTAAAGTACCACTGAGTGGCAACATCCGCCGATTTCAAATACTCCTCTATTGAACCGAATAAACGGACTTCAAAATTGTTCTCACGCATTTTTGTGAGGTAAGGCTCAGGCAAAGAGAGCTCTTCAGGGGCGACTAAGTCTATCTTCACCTTTTTAAAAATTCTAAGTCCATCGGCCTTGGAGTGGACCGTCCGACCGTGGTAGAGGTCTCCCACTAAAGCGATGTGGATAGCGTCGCTTTGCCACCGGTTATCTTCAATGAAGGTAAACTCATCGAGGAGTTCTTGGGTAGGGTGTTCATGGCGACCGTCGCCGGCATTGATGAAAACCGGCTTTTGCTGGAGATTGTTCCTTTTAGCAAAAGCCTCAGAGCTCTCCTCCAACCAACGACACACCCCCTCCAACTTACTGCGAACCACAAAGATACCGTTATTATAACCGGCGAGGGTGTTGATTGTGTCGCCGTAACTCTCCCCTTTATTAAACGAGGAACTCTCGGCAGCTAAATCGTTAACTTTGCACCGGTGGAACTTAGCAGCATTACGAAAAGACTCACGGGTCCTGGTGCTGGGCTCTAAGAAAATTTCATATAATCCGTAGTCAGGATCATTAATCCTAAACCTCTCGAGTATTGCTGTGTCGTTGCTTAAAATTGCCTCCTTAAGAATCTTGGTCTTTTCAAACAGATAACGCCTTTCACCGATTGTGAAGTCATCAATAATTGTCAATGATCTCCCTTTAAACCTATTTGTCATCTTCTTTTCCCCCGTGGACAAAAAAAAGCCGGCCATTGGCCGGTAGAATGTTCGATTTCTGCACTGCAGGATAGGAGGGAGTTTCAATAGTTTTTTTCATTTCCACTTCTCGCCTCCTTCGTTTTGGAGAATAACAAAACATCCTGCTTCTGTCCATACTATTTCAGAGCTTCTTTAAACCCCTCAACCCCTTGGTTTAATGCTGAGCGTAGGGCCCTGTAGCGGGCCTCTTTGGCACTTAAAGCCGTCTCTCTTTGCCCTTTCTGGTACGAACCAACCAATTTTCCAGCCTCCTCAATCGTCACGGAGAGACTGTAGTGGACATGCACATAGGGTCCCTGCTGATTTTCGTCTTCTTTGACGAAAAATGCGATTTTTACGCGTGGAATACCCCGTTCATCTAATTCTCCCACTTTAAAGCCAAAATCGTTAAAAAGGGCCCTGAAAGCACCTATTATCTCCTTTTGAGTACGCTCCTGCTCCTCTTGAGGGGTTTCTACCTCCACCTCTAAGGCGAGAGTTATGGTTGCGGCTAAGTCATCGAGCTCTTGGCGAATTTCGTGGAGATAAGTTTTCTCCGTTTTACCAATTAAAAGCGAGACTTGCTGGGCCAGCTGCAAATGCTCTAAAGCTATCGGTTGGGCATCTAAGAGTTGAAAATAGCGCAGTAAAGGGGACTTGACCCCTTGGGCACGCTTTTTGATTGTGTTAATTTCACGCACCAATTCACCCATCTCTTTTGCATAGATCTGCGCACTCTTTTGCCGGTTAACGGCTACGCGTACCCAAACACTCTGATTCTCATCAACATAGGTATTGACCACTTCACCCCCCACAATCCGGTCACTTTTAGAGGTGAGCCGGCTCTGGTCTAACATAGCTTGATTATCGTAAAAAATGGTTTCACCGCCCCCCTTGGTTTCGGCACTGCTGTATCCAAGATAGGTCAACATCGACTCAACTTGGGTATTGAAGGTTTGTGAAAGGGCCGCAAAGGCGGCATTAATAGCGTTTTCACGCGTAGAACCAGATCCTACGGCACAGATATAATTTTTTTCACTATAAGCATGATCATAGAGTGTGGTAATCCATTTGGGGGGTTTGACTGCCGAGACACATCCTATCAAAACTGTCACGCTTACCATTAATACGAGTGCTAAATATTTTCCTTTTTTTAAAGTGGACATACGCTCTCCCACAACCTGAGGCCTTTTGCTGTAACCGTCAGCCCCTTTAGGTTATCTTCATATACTATTTTTCCATTACGATTGCGGTAGAGGAGCCGCACATCGTAGGAACCATAGGGGAGGGTAACTCCCCCTATCCAAGCCTTATCGGGGAAGTAATGTGAACCCCGCACATCGGCATTTTCACTGGCTTCACTGAATATCCTTGAGAAGAAAGAGAGAAAAGTCCCAATAACGGCAATAGTGTCGGCCTCCTGTTGGCACTGCGCCTCGGTGTACATGTATTGGGTTGTGTAGTCGATTATTTCACTCCCCGTCGCCTTCAGCAGGGCCCTAATAATTGTCTTATTGTAGATATGGTTCTCCCTCATCTTAAAGGCGTCAACGGCGATTGTCCCCATATCTTCCAGCAATTCCAGCTTGAAGGCGCCTACGTTACTGACAACCACTTCAATGGAGTCAATTACCGTGGGGCGCCTGACCATTCTTGGTAAGGCAATTTTTACATAATTGGTACGCGATAAAGGCAGTCGCTCAACGACCTCTTCTTTGTAGGGGCTGAGGCCGGAAAATGCCACAATATTGACGCGTCCTTCACGTTCAGCGGGGGGTGTTAAGTCCTCTGCCACCGTCGAAGGGATGGAAAATGGATAGAGCATCTTTTGACTCTTAAAAGACTCTTCTAAAGCCCTCTTAGAATACTGGGCTGTATCGAACTCTCCAATGTCGCGCGCTAAAACCATCTGGAGGTAAAATCCTAAGGCGCTACTGGAGAACTGGCTAGAGGTATACTCCTCAACTACTTCTCCATAAGAAGTATTTGACAGCCGGGCATTGAGATTTAAATATTTTTGTTTGAGCAGTTGCTGCTTCTCAGTAAAGCGGCGCAGTTCTACCATGGCGCTCTCCGGCTCTCCCAAGTGGAGATAATTGAGGGCTTTAAAGATATTGGCATAGAGGTCTTCAAAATCCTCCCCTTGGTAAGCACGGGTGTTGTCATTGACTAAGTAACTGGCAATATTGGCCGTGATACTCTCACTGTAATTTTCCCAAATCCCCCTTTCCGCTGCACTCAACAACAAGTTTGACTCACTGTATTGTTGTCCGTAGTGGGCGAGCATCCCGGCATCCAAAGCATACAAAAGGGGACCCTGCTTTTTTGTGTAACTCTCCTGTAAGGCCTGAAGCTCCTCATAAGCTCCCCAGTAATCGCCCCTGCGATAGTTATAGTTGACCCCTTGCAGGTCAATGGTTGAGGTGCAGGCCACGGTAGTGGCCATCAAGAGGGCCACTCCCATTAGCCAAGCAGTTAATGCTCTTACCATGTATATTTAGCTTGCTTTATAAGCTTGCGAACACTCTCCTCCCCTACCCAAACTTTGCGACTAGTTTCAATATCTACCAACTCGGCACTCACGTAGTAGGTTCGCACAGCTTTTCCTGGCGTTTGATCAACAACCGTTCTAACAGCCCCTTGTAAGAGATAGTCAGCTCCAATTTCCCTGCCTAGGGCGACGGCAGTCTCTTCACTGGCATAGTACTGTTGCTCTTCACGCTCCCCTCTAAGTTGCTCTCGGAAATTAATGTCGGCCACCATGTCTACCTGATTGGTGTTTATTAAAGCCATCTCAAACTTTTTGGCAATGATGGAAGTATCGATATGTTCACTGCTTCTGTTGATAATTGTCCCCACGACTACAACCGGATTGGCCCCTTTGTGTAGCCTAAATTGGGCAATCCAGTTCCCTGACAAGCTTGATTTAATCAAAGCTGTAGTGATGATGTTAATATCGGTGTCGTTCCAGTTCCCACTCAAATCGTACTGGTCGTCTTCCCCTAGGCGGCTGACCCTAACCGTGGAAGAACAACCGGCGAAAACAAAGAGAGTAATCAGAAGAAGGGTTAAAATCTGACCTTTTTTGCTTCTCATTAGCGCCCCTCCTTCTGCAGCTCTTTCTCCAGATAATCTATTAAGATCTGCGCTTTTTCTAACTCTTGTTCCCTCACTAGCGCTGCACTCTGCTCTTTGTAAGCCTCTTTGAGGTATTTCAGAGGAAAGGAGACTAACACGTAGAGTCCTCCATCGGGAGCCACCCATTGCTTCTCTGTCTGGGTTCCCCTCAGCGAGATTTTGACGGTTTGACTGGAGACTTGCTGCATGGTCTCCAAGGAATAGCCCCCTCCATAATCTTCCACGTAATTGGTGAGGGCGCTATCGACAGTTGTCCCCGTCCAACGGGCAATTGCATCGCGCGCATTGGCTTCGGCACTTAAACGTGAATTGGCGACATTGGATAACCTAGCATAGCCGACAGCATAGTAAGTGCGCCAAGAAGATGGGGGATGCGTCGTCCAGCGTGGTGAGCCATCACTGTTAAGCGTGGTACACCCCATTAGGAGTATGAGTACCAGGGGAATTAAAACTATTTTTAATTTCATTGGGTCCTCCTCATTTGCTCCTTCCATCATAAGAGATAACCGGGCAATTTACCACGCATAAATAAGTTGACCTTTTCCCCCCTTTTTAAGACATTTAGGGGGTGAAAACTAATGCCATGCGAGTTTTAGATGAAGCCCATATCCCCTACTCTGTCAGAACTTACAAAGTAGATGCAGAGCACCTAGACGCCCTCAGCGTAGCCCAGATGATTAATCTAGAGCCCCGCCAGGTTTGTAAGACGATTGTGTGCCGCAATGAGAGGGCTAAAATATTGCTCTTTTGTGTACCCGGTGGGATGAAAATTGACCTTAAGGGGGCGGCCTCT
>JBAYSE010000017.1:0-20070 GCA_041676265.1 Sphaerochaetaceae bacterium | reverse complement strand
GATAGTTTTTGTGCTCTCTCCCTTGGTGATTTGAAAGTCGATTTCAACCTCACCGGCTTTAAGCTTAATAGCCTCTTTATCGGGACCGAATAGGGCTAAAATAGGCTCTCCACGATAAGCGACGACCACAGAGGCAAAAATAGGGATCTCCTGTTGACAGACACTGATGAGATTGTTGTTTCCAAAATCTTTAGCATCCAGCAGGAAGTTGTTCGCCTCAAGGTTTGGCAAGTTCACAGCCAAGATTGTCCCCGCATCAATAGGTGCCCTGACAATAACGCCATAGAGGATTTGGGGGCTATCTTGGGTCTTTTCTGTCATCTTTTCGTGTGCTCCCTCAAAGCTAAAAATACCATTTAACCCCCTCCTCTGCAATGGCAAAAGGTTTAAAAACAGGTATACTAGGGACCAAGGAGAGAAGTGGTTATGGAGAAAATTGAGATGGCCAGGCAGGAAATCGCTCACCTCAGCACTGAGGTGCGTAAACATCAAGACCTCTACTACAAAGCGGCGCAACCTGTGATAACCGATCGCGAATACGACAGAATGCTCGACCGTCTAATTTACCTGGAGAATCTCTACCCCACTTTAAAGGCAGTAGATTCGCCCTCTTTACGGGTGGGCAGTGACTTGGACTCTAGTTTTCCCGAAGTTGCCCACACGGTGGCGATGCTTAGTTTAGATAAAACCTACGCACCCCAAGGAATTTTAGAGTGGGTCACCAAGACAAGTAAAAGGATAGATGAGCCCCTCTCCTTTGTCGTAGAGGAGAAAATTGACGGCGTCTCCCTTGTCCTTTATTACGAAGAAGGGTATCTGGCGAGGGCGGTCACACGGGGTAATGGGATTGTGGGGAACGACATAACACCGAATGCCAAGACTATAGGGACAATCCCCTTAAAGCTTTCCAAAGCGCTAAACATCGCCGTCAGGGGGGAAGTTTTTCTCCCCCTTGAGCAATTCGAGAGCATCAATAGTAATCTAGAGACCCCTTTTGCCAATCCACGCAACTTAGCAGCAGGGACTTTGAGACGGCTAAAGAGTAGCGAGACAGCCAAAATCCCACTGAGGATGTTTGCCTACGAACTCTTTTTCAATAACCCACAAGAGGGGCCTCCAACCCATGCTGAGAGGTTAGAACTCCTTAAAGAGGAAGGCTTTTTGGTCAACTCGGGTTATGGTCTCTTTACTCAGGAGGCCCTCTTAGCAACCAACGGCTTAGATTTAATCACTACTTTTGTCGCCGAACAAACGCGCCAACGATCGGGACTCTCCTACGAAATTGATGGCTTGGTCGTCAAGGTCAATGAATTAGAATACAGAGAAGTTCTGGGTTACACCGGGCACCACCCCCGTTGGGCGATTGCTTATAAATTTGAAGCCCCCGAAGGGGAGAGCGTTGTCGAGAGTATTGATGTGCAAGTTGGCCGTACGGGCAGGATTACACCGGTTGCCAGGATCAGGCCGGTTAAGGTGGGTAATTCGGTCGTCTCTAACGTCACCCTCCACAACCAAGATTATGTTAATCTGCTCGAATTAGCCCTCAAAGATAGTGTGACTATCTCCAAGCGGGGGGACGTAATTCCCGCCGTTGAGCGGGTCATTGAGAAGAATGAAGAGGGGAATAAGACCTGGCAAATGCCGACGGTTTGCCCTGCGTGTAAAACACCGCTAGTTCAAAAAGGGGCCCATACTTTCTGCCCAAACACCGAGGCATGTGTCGATCAAGTGAAGGGCAGAATTGTCTTTTTTGCCGGGCGCAATCAGATGGATATAGAGGGCTTTGGCCCCGAGACAATTAACTTCTTGGTAGAAAAGGGGTTTGTTAAGAGTATTGGAGAGCTCTACAAGTTTGATTATAACACGCTGGAGGGGCTAGAGGGATTTGGACAGAAGAAGAGTGAGGGGCTGACCAAGGCTATCTTGGAGAGTAAAAAGCGCCCCTTTAGAAGTGTTTTAGTCGCCCTTGGGGTTGCCGATTTTGGAAAAAAAGGGGTAGACCTTTTGGTGGACAGTGGTATTAAAAGTATGGACCAGCTGTTAAATCTTATCGATAGTGGCAACAGAGACTTCTTTTTGAATATTAAAGGGCTCGGCGAGAAGAGTGTAGAGAATCTTTTCGAGTACTTTAGTGATGCCGAAGTGCGCCAAGAAATCGAGGTTCTAAGAGCTGCGGGTCTCACTTTTGTAGAAGAAGAGGAGGCGCTTGAGGTTTCCCAAATTTTCGCAGGTGAGCTGTGGTGTGTAACGGGGAGCTTTGATGCTTTTAATCCGCGCTCTTTAGCTTTAAAAGAGATTGAGAAGCGTGGAGGGCGGACCAGCAGTGCCGTAACCGGTAAAACGACCCACCTTTTGGTGGGCAGAGGTGCCGGCTCAAAGTTACGTCAAGCGATAGAGTTGCAGGTGAAGATTGTTAGCGAAGAGGAGTTTTTAACTCTTCTAAAGGAGGAGTAGGTGACTACTAATGCGTTAAATCAGGTCTTCAAAGGGACCATCATTGAGAGAACTCTCTCAGAGTATGGTCGGCGCGCCTACTTTCCGAAAGGGATTGTAGCGCAAAGCCAAGAAGCTCGCGAGATTGCCACCTATGCCAATGCTACTGCGGGGGTGGCTCTACAGGGAGGGCACTATATGAGCCATTCCCTCTTTAAAAAGTGTGATGCGCTTTTGACAGTGGATGAGATGGTAGGTTACGCCCCTACCGCCGGTGAAAAAGAGGTGCGTTTAGCTTGGCAAAAGGAGTTGATCAGAAAAAATCCTCCTCTTAAGGAGAGACTCTTTTCATTACCGATTGTAAGTGCAGGGCTGACCCACGCTTTAACCTTGGCTGGGGAGCTCTTTCTTGACCCCACAGATGAAATTATTGTCCCCTCTCCCAGTTGGGATAACTACGATTTGATTTTTGGAGTAAAGCAAGGGTGTAGCCTTAAAACTCCCCCTCTTTTTGATAAAGCGCTCAAGTTTTCCACAAACGCTCTGGCCAATGCCATTAGTGAAATAAGGCAAGCGAAAATTTTCATCGTCCTGAATTTCCCTAACAACCCCAGTGGTTATACTCCTACGAGAGAGGAGGCCGAGGAGTTGAGAGATGTGTTGGTCTCTTTTGCCTCTCGGGGGAAATCCCTGGTGGTAGTTATCGATGATGCCTACTGGGGGCTTTTTCACACCCCTGATGTCTACCCTTACTCCCTTTTTACCCTTTTAAGCGCTGCTCACGAGAATATTTTGGCGATTAAGTGTGATGCGGCAACCAAAGAGGCTTTGGTATGGGGCTTCCGTCTGGGCTTTATAACCTACGGCTCTAAGGGACTCAGTGGCGAGCACTACCAGGCACTTATGGAGAAAACTACCGGCGCTATTAGAGCATCGGTTTCGAGTGCTTCCAAAATTGGGCAATCCCTGTTGTTAAAAGTTCTCCATGGGGAGAATTTTATTGAAGAGACTACCCAAGTTGCCAAAGTACTCAAAGAGCGCTACGTGGCGCTAAAGGAGGCAATTGCCCAAGAGGATGCTTCTCTTTTAACCCCTCTTCCCTTCAATTCCGGCTACTTCTGTACTTTTGTTTGTAAGGGAGAAGGGGCCCTCCTAAGAGAGGAGTTGTTAAAAGAGGCCCAAATCGGTACTGTTGCTCTAGAAGGAAATTTATTAAGGGTGGCCTATTCTAGTGTCGATCTTGAGCTTATCGCCCCCTTAATAAAGGCGATTTATTCGAGGAGTAAAACTTTATGGAGATAAAAGCGAAACTCTATTTAGTAACCCCCGAAGGACAAAAATTTATGGGTATCGGGGTGATGTGGCTTCTGGAGCAACTCAGAAGTGCCCCTTCTTTACGATCTGCGGCCCTTTCCCTAGGTATCTCTTATTCCAAGGCTTTTGCCATGATAAAGAACTTAGAGGAGTATTTGGGGGTAGCTGTTATTGAGCGTAAGCGGGGTGGTTCTAAGCGGAAAGGGGCTTGTTTGACCGAGTTTGGACAAAAGTTTCTCTCCCTTTACGACAATTTTCAAACTTTAGCTAAAGAGTGTTTAATAGATCCTTTCTCCACTTTTTCCCGGGAGTTAAAGGAGTTAACCAAGGAATATTCACCTGAAGAGTAAGGAGCTGGCATGGAAGGTAAAAGGACAAAAAACAAATACGATTTTTCGATCTCTTCACTTGGGGAGGCTAAAATTACCTCTCCCATTGAGATGTCGAAGAATAATGATGATGGTTTGGCCGACTATGTGAGTGACAGTAGTCGTATATTGTACAGCATTGAAGCCGTTAAAAATGAGTCAGGCGAGGAGGAGGCCCTCTACCACGATACCGTGGAGTTGGCCGGTCCGCGGGAGAAGATCTACTTCAATCCTCCCATGTCCACGCTGCCATTGTTACTTGCGGTGGCATTTGTCCTGGCCTGAACAACGTAATTAGAGCGGTTGTGCGCTGTTTCTGGTATCGCTATGGTGTCAGACGCATCTCTGGAGTGAAATTTGGCTACCGTGGATTGCTGGAGAACTCTCCCTTCCCGCTGATGAATTTAGACCCCGATGTAGTTGATGACATTCAGGAGAAGGGGGGCACTATCTTGGGGAGCTCGCGGGGAGGCGGCGACAGAGTTGGTGAAATAGTTGACTCGCTTGAGAGGCTTAATATCAATATTTTGATTACGATAGGGGGCGACGGAACCCTTCGCGGTGCTTGGGACATTGGCGAGGAGATTAAGCGCAGGGGGCTGAAGATTGCCGTTATCGGGGTTCCCAAGACAATCGACAACGACCTCTCTTTTATCCAGAGCTCTTTTGGGTTTGACACTGCTGTAACGCAAGCTGTTCCGGCCGTTGTAGGAGCTCATACCGAAAGTAAAGCCTCCATTAATGGAATTGGGTTGGTGAAGGTGATGGGACGCGAGTCGGGTTTTATTGCCGCTAGCACAGCTTTAGCGATGAGTGACGTTAATTTCTGCTTAATTCCTGAAAATCCTTTCGATTTAGAGGGGGAGAACGGCCTTTTGGCCCATCTAAAGCGTCGTATCTTGGAGCGCCAGCATGCCGTTATATTGGTAGCTGAAGGGGCCGGACAAGACTTGATGCCACCCACCGGAGAGAAGGATGCTTCCGGCAATGTTAGGTTCGGTGATATCGGGGTTTTTTTGAAAAAGAAGATTAAAGATTTTTTTAAGAAGGAGAAGATTGAGATTGGCCTAAAGTACATTGACCCCAGTTATATCATCAGGAGTGCAAAAGCCAACCCTAATGATTCAATTTACTGTTCCCGTTTAGGTTCTAATGCGGTGCATGCCGCTATGGCCGGTAAAACTCAGGCTCTAATCTCCTTGTTGAACAATAAGTATGTCCATGTCCCCATAAAAGTAGCGGTTTCTGAGCGCAAGCATATCAATGTTGAGGGGAGTCTTTGGCGGGATGTATTGGAAAATACCCGCCAACCGGCTTCGATGAAAAATTGAATTTAGACAGACTTTAAAAAGTTTTAAAAAAACGCTTGATTCTTTTTACTTTTATCAGTATGTTCTCTGCGAAAGGTAAGTAGTTGGTTATAAACTTCCGTTTAGAATTGCCAATTGCACCTTTCATAACCTCCTTTTTGTTCCCCCTGGGTTTAACCTCCTTTTCCCCAGGGGGTTTTTTTGTCCTTAAAGCAGAAGGTCCATATACCCTTGAAGAGCCGATTCTTCTACATTGCCGGTGAGAACATGGTTGGCTAAAACTTTTCCTAACTGAACCCCCTCTTGGTCGAAGCTGTTAATGTTCCATAAAAACCCCTGGAACATCACCTTGTTCTCATAGTGGGCTAAAAGGGCCCCGAGGGTATAAGGGGAGAGTTGGTCGGCAACTAAAACTGAAGAGTAGCGGTTTCCCGGAAAGTTCTTATTGCTATTTTCGTCCTCTTTGCCTTGCGCAAAAGCGACAATCTGCGCAATGAGGTTGGCGATAAGTTTGGTTTGACTTGTTGAGCCGTCAACGACTATATCTTTTTTGCGCTGTGAGTTTTTAAAAGCGATGAATTGCAAGGGGACAGGATTTGTCCCTTGGTGGAGTAGCTGGTAAAAGGAGTGTTGCCCGTTGGTGCCCGGCTCTCCAAAAATAACAGGGCCACTTTCGTAGCCAATCTTTTCTCCCCAGCGATTCACCTGTTTTCCATTACTCTCCATATCGAGTTGTTGCAGGTGGGCCGGGAAGCGTAAAAGGGCTTGTGAATAGGGGAGAATTGCTGTGTAGGGGTAGTGCAGCACGTTGCGATAATAGATCCCAATTAAGGCATCCAGCAGAGCCCCATTCTTTCTTATGTCGAGCTCAAGAGCGTTAGCATCTCCACTATGGGCTCCGTTTAAGAGTTGCCGGAAGGTATCAAAACCAAATATTAGCGCTAGTATTACGCCTCCCACGGCACTGGTAGAGGAGTAGCGACCCCCCACGTAGTCGTCGATAAAAAAGGCTTTAAGGAACTGCGTCGAGGTTGCTAACGGACTGCTTTTACTGGTGACAGCCACGATGTGTTTAGAGGGGTCCAGTTGGGCATTTTCTAAGGAGAGCATAGTTTGCTTAACCATCTCTAGGTTGGTCAGGGTCTCTTGAGTTGTGCCACTTTTTGTGACTAAGATGAATAGAGTTGAGGCAAAGTCGAGCTCTTCAAAGACCTCATAGGCATCATCGGGGTCGACATTGGAGATGAAGTAGGCTTTTAGGCGGTGTTCAGCTGCAACACTCCCTTTCAAAGCATGATAGAGGGCTCTGGGGCCCAAATCACTGCCCCCAATCCCTATTTGAACAACGGTGGAGAACCGTTGGCCTGCTGAAGATAAAATTTGGCCACTACGGACAGCTTCAGAGAAATCTTGAATTGCTTTGAGTTGCTCTTGGTAGAAAGCCCCTTTCTCCTCGCCATCGGCAAAGACTGAGGTATCTTCGCCTAAGACTCTTCCGCGGGTGAGGTGGTGTAAAACGAGGCGTTTTTCACCGGTGTTCATCACCTCCCCGGCTAATAATGCTTGATACTTTTCAATAACCTGTTGCTCATCGGCAAGCTCTTGAAGAACTTTAAGATGGGTCTCCTCAATCGGGGTAGCAGCCCAATTGAAGGTGAGATCCCCACCACAAGGGGTCAATGAGTTCTCAATTCGGTTTTTGGTGAGCCGGGTGTGTAGATTAGTCGGTTTCAGATTTTTTAACTTAGTAAAAGAGTTTAACTCGTTAAGATTTTTAAATTGCATACTAACTCCTTGGGGAATGTTAAGTCTAATACGGGGGGCAGTTGAGGGCAAGTCGGTTAGGCTTCAATTTCGGGGATCCTTGTCTTGAAACTCTCCAAGAGGTCTTCTTTGGAGTTTCCCTCTCTGAGGATGACAAAAATAGTGTCGTCTCCTGCCAGAGTTCCTAAGATTTCGGGAAGTGCGAGGACGTCTAAAGCTAAGGCAACACTATTGGCATGCCCACTACGGGTTTTTATAACACCGAAGTTTTGACTAAATTCAATCGAGAGGACTCCTCTTCTAACGTCCTGGATATAGCTTTTTTCCGATTCAGAGATTAGGTCGTTTTCCGGGAGGGCATAGTAGTAACCGGACCATCCGTCCGATATCTTGCCAACTTTTAACATCTTTAGGTCTCTAGATAAAGTAGCTTGGGTGACGTTGAAACCCTCTTTGGAGAGGAGGTCAAGCAAGGTGTCTTGGTTATCGATGCGGTTGGCTTTAATTAATTCTTTAACCACAGAAAGACGCGTATGGCGCTGTTTCATCTATAACTCCCGTCGGTATATTTATTCTTAAATGCTTGTATGAATATACAATAGAATTGGGGGAAATACAAGAAGATTTGCTAGACTAAACTTTTATGGGCGGCTACTATCTAGATAATTAATGGAGGAACCTATGGCCCTAATAATCGTCCTAATAGTAGTAGTTTTAGTCGCATTATATTTCGTTGCCACTTACAACAAGTTAGTCCGGTTGCGAAATCGCAGCGAAGAGTCGGCGGCAGCGATTGACGCCCACTTAAAAAAGCGCTACGACTTAATCCCCAATTTAGTTGAAACTGTTAAAGGGTATGCCTCTCACGAGACCAAAACCTTGACAGCTGTCATCGAAGCCCGTAACAAAGCAATGCAAGCCACCACTTTGAGTGAAAAAAACGAGGCTTCCAATGCCTTCTCTGCCACCCTAAAAAGCCTTTTTGCCTTAAGTGAAAGTTACCCTGAACTTAAAGCCAACGAGGGGTTTCTCTCTTTGCAGAATCAACTGCAAAAAATAGAGGAGGAGCTCTTACAGGTCCGCAAATACTACAATGCAATTATTGGCGATATTAACACTATGGTAGAGACTATCCCCAGTTCTCTGGTAGCCTCGTTGGCCAAATTTAAGAAACTACCCTATTTAGTGATTGAAGAAGAGGCTAGGGAGAACGTAAAGGTTAAGTTTTAAGAAAATGAAAAGGGTAAGACTTCTCATTGTAATTGGTCTCCTCCTGCTCAGCAGTGCCCCTCTTTTTAGTGCTGATGCCTACTCAATAGAGTCTTTACAAAGTGTTGTGAAGGTTAGTGAAGAGGGTCTTTGGGATGTTGCTGAGGAGATTGTGATGAATTTTCAGCGCCCTATGCACGGTTTCTACCGCATCCTCCCCGTCAGGTATGATCAACGGCGAGTGAGGGTCTCAAAACTAAAAGCCAGTGAAAAAATGGAGAGCAGTTACGGATGGGGGTACCTCACGCTAAAAGTGGGGCGTGCTGAGCAAACTGTGACGGGACGACAGACCTACAATCTCTCCTACCGCTACAATGTCGAGCCCGACGCTTCCCTCGATTACGACGAATTTTACTTCAACCTTGTAGGTGAAGGGTGGGAAGTCCCTATAGAGCGGTATTCATTTAGAATTGAGTTTCCCCAGTCAATTGCCAATGAGATGATCTCTTTTACCATCGGAGAGTGGGGGAGCACCACTTCAGAGGGAGTTACTTGGAGCCTCAGTGCGGACGGGAGGATTATAGAGGGGTTTGCGCGGAGATTGCTTCCTTCAGAGGCTCTTACCGTCAGGGTCCAAATGGAAAAGGGGTACTACAAGGAGCGGTTCAACTACCAAGGGCTTTTCAAGATCCTCTATCCGTTGGTAACCCTCCTCGGTCTGTTTTTTGCATGGCTAATTTGGCACCTACATGGAAGGGATAAGGATTTAATTGTTGTCCCTCAATTTAAAGTGCCCCCTGAAATGAGTCCTCTGGATGTAGGGTACTTAATCGATAGCTCCCTCGACCCTCGCGATGTGACTGCCATGCTCTTCTACTGGGCTGACAAGGGGTGCCTTTCAATCGTGGAGGAGAAGCAGGAGTTTACCTTTATTAGGGGCTATGACCCTGTTAACCCTTCAAAACACGAGAAAAAACTCTTTGAAGAACTCTTTTCACATGGAAAGCAGGGGGTTGTGAAGGCGCAAGACCTTAAGGGAGAGTTTGCCAGTTCGTATCAGAAAGTGAAAAGGATGGTGGAGAAGCACTACACTAAGAGCCGCTCGCTGGTTAGTCAAAAGTCACTTAAAATTCAGTTAGCGTTTACCCTTTTCCTCTTAATCCCTGCCATGTTTTTTGCCCTAGCCTTTAGTGCTAACTTCATGGGAGGAGAAACGGTAGCTCTGGCTTTAGCCTCCTTAGTTAGTGGAATAGCCCTGTTTCTCCTGTTTTACCGCTTCGATAAACAGTGGTTTGCGCTGAGCCGCACTAGGAGAGTTCTGTGGGGATTGCTAACTATTTTACTCATCTTGGTTGCCACCCTAATGCTCTCCTGCTGCCTGCTTTTAGTGAACGAACCCATCTGGAAAAATATCTTCTGGGTTGCCTTAACGGTCGGGAGCAATATTGCTTTTCCGTTTTTGGCTGTAATCACAAAGCAACGGAGCGCTTATGGAAGGCAGCAATTAGAGTTAGTTTTGGGGCTTAAAGATTTTATTGAGAAAGTGGAGCTGGATCAACTAAAACGGATGATTGATGAGGATAGTGAGTTTTACTACCACCTCCTCTCTTTTGCGATTGTTTTAAACTTAGAGAAAAAGTGGGCTAAAAAGTTTGGGGATTTCACACTGGAGAGGCCCTCTTGGTATTCGGGGGGTAGAGTTGGTGTATGGGATGCTGTTGTTTTAAGTTCCCTTTTAAGTCGTACCGCCACAGCAATGAGTGGTGCTTATACCAAGATTCCAACCTCTTCCCCCACTAGCCGCTTCGGAGGCTCCTCTTTTGGAGGGGGAGGTTTCTCCGGAGGAGGTTTCGGTGGTGGCGGTGGCGGGGCTTGGTAGCAAAAAAGGCCAGCTCAGTTGAGCTGACCCTTGGTTTCAAAGAACTATCTTTTAGTCTCGGAAATTTCTGTTTCCCCTTGGCTTTGCGATAGCTTCGTTAACACGAAGGTTACGTCCGCCAAACTCTTTTCCGTCGAGCTGGGAAATTGCTGCTTCTGCTGCTTCGTCTTCGTCCATTTCAACAAACCCAAACCCTTTGGGGCGGTGTGTTTCACGATCGATGATGATGTTAGCACTTAAAACAGTGCCATACTGAGAAAACAGGTCCCGAAGTTCCTCTTCGGTAGTGGCGTAACTCATGTTGCCGACATAGATTTTTTTTGCCATAAAGCATCCTCCACAGGCCTTTGCCTGAACTATATAATTGCTTCATTTGGCGGCATGCTTGAGTCAATTTAATCGCCCTTTGGAATACGACAATACAACTCGAAAGAAACTAGATTAAAAGAAACAGCAGCAACTCAAAAACGAAAGCACCACCACCATAACACGCACCCTAATAGGTGTCAATATCTTGCCAAAGGGGGAGCATTTACCTATAGTTATGCAATGGATGTAAAAGGTTTGGTTTTTTCATTTACTTTCATTTTTGTGATTGTGGCCTTAGGGGTGCTCCTCTCCTTAACCAAAGTAGCTTCGGGAGAAACTGCCCGCAAATTTATCCATATTGGGGTCTCTAATTGGTGGTTTATTTTAATTCACTATTTTACCACCCTCAGTTCTGCCCTGATTGGCCCCTTAGCTTTCATTATTATCAACACCATTGTAGTCTATACAAATCTGGCAACTCTGGTAGGTATTAGCACTAAAAGGCGGAATATGGGGTTGATCTACTACCCAATTTCCCTTGCTATTTTGGTAGTTTTAGGCTTCAAAGGGATCTTTCCCTTGTGGGCCTGCGGCATAGGAGTTCTTGCCATGGGCTACGGTGACGGTTTGGCGGCTGTCATCGGGGGCAAGTGGGGCAAGCGGCGCATCTGGGGGAGAAAGACCCAACTGGGAACCATCGTGATGGCGCTTGTTACCCTCATTATCTTGGTAGTTTTCTCTGTCACCTTTAATCTCAAGGGGCTCTGGAGTTTTCCTTGGGGTTTCAGTGTCTCCCTTATAGCTCTAATCGTCGCTTTAACCGAGGCTTACACCCCCTATGGACTGGACAATGTAAGTGTGCCATTGGTCGCCGCACTCCTCTCCTATCTCCTATTGGGGGGCGTATGAGGAGCCCTTTTACCCCTCTTTTGATTGCCATAGGCGTCAATTTAGCTCTGGCCGTTATTGCATGGCTGTGGCGACTGCTGACAATTACAGGGGCCCTGATGGCTATTCTAGTAGGGGTAGTTGTCTTTTACTTTTTGGGCCTTGGGGGCTGGATACTTCTCTTTCTCTTCTTTTTAACGGCCAATATTCTGGGGAGGTTAAGCCGTTCGGTTGTAGATGCCTCGATGATTCAGAAAAAGGGGGGAAGACGAGATTGGGCTCAGGTGGCCGCTAATGGAATCTTAGCCGGTGGCGCTGCCCTCTACTATGGGTTAGGTGGTGGTGTTTTGGCTTTAGTTATGTTTGGCTCTTCAGTGGCGGCGGCCACTGCCGACACGTGGGCCTCTGAAGCGGGTATTTTAAGTAAAATCCCCCCAGTTTCAATTAGGACTTTTACCCCTGTCCCCAAAGGGATGAGTGGCGGGATAACTTGGCTGGGGACGTTTAGCAGTCTCCTAGGCTCTGTAATTATTGCAATGGGGTGGTATGCTACTTTTGGTGATTACAGAGAACATAGATGGCTGTTTTTAGCCTCTATTATCGCTTTTGCCGGTATTGTGGGCTCATTAGCCGATAGCTTCTTAGGGGCGACTGTTCAAGGACACTACTGGGATGCGGTGAATAAGCGACCTTGTGAACATGAAGAGTTAAACGGAGTTAAGTTGGAGTTGTGCCGCGGGATCCGTTGGATTGACAATGATGTGGTAAACTTCTTAAGCAATGCGATTGCCGTAGCTTTAGCCGGAGGCTTAAGTCTCCTTTTCTTATAGGGGGCATAAATGGAAAAAATCGTCTTAATCCCCGACTCTTTTAAGGGCTCAATGCGCTCATCTGAAATTTGTGCTATTAGTGAGAGGGCAATTTTAGCCCATTGGCCCCAATGTACAGTTATCTCGCTGCCCATGGCTGATGGCGGAGAGGGGACTGTAGAGGCCCTTTTAGCAGCCAAGGGGGGCAAAAGGGTCACAAAAAAGGTGAGTGGCCCCTACTTTAGACCACAGGAAGCCTCCTACGCCATAATTGAGGGGCGCGCCGTTATTGAGGTGGCTGCCTGTGCCGGCCTTCCATTAGTAGGCCACGACAAGCGTCCTGGCGAAACAACCACCTACGGGGTAGGAGAATTAATCCTCGACGCGGCCCTTAAAGGGTGCAAAGAGATTGTCGTTGGCTTGGGCGGCAGTGCCACGGTCGACGGGGGCGTCGGTTTGGCAGCTGCCGTGGGAATCTCCTTTCTAAACGCGGATGGCGAGACTTTTATACCGACGGGCAATACCTTGAAAAAAATAGCTAGAGTTGACTACTCGCGGAAATCGCCCCTTCTCAAAGATGTAAAGCTTACGGCTATTAGTGATGTAGATAATCCCCTACTGGGGCCACGGGGTGCCGCTCGGGTCTTTGGACCCCAAAAAGGGGCCGATAGTGCTATGGTCGAGTTTTTAGAGGATCAATTGACCCATCTCAGTGGCCTTTACACCACTAGGGGTGTGGTTAACTTGCCGGGAGCGGGAGCGGCAGGGGGTTTAGGGGGCGGCTTAGTAGCCTTTTTAGGGGCCACTCTTGTTAGCGGAATTGATTATATCCTCACCATCATCGACTTTGAGGGGCTAATTGCAGGGGCCGATCTGATAATTACCGGTGAGGGGCGCCTCGACGGACAAAGCTTAGGGGGCAAAGTTGTTTCCGGCGTGGCTAAGAGGGCAAAAGCCCAAAAGATTCCGGTTGTCGCGATTGTGGGGGATATAGGTGAGGGTAGTACGCAATTTTACAAAGAGGGGGTCGTAGGAATCTTTAGTATTAACAGGGTGGCGGTCCCTTTAGAGGAGGCTCTAAAGCGCTCTCAAGAGGACCTATACTTTACTGTCGATAACTTGATCCGGTTCTTGAGTTCCGTGCGGTAACCGCTCTTAATGGCTGAATAGGGGCAGGCGACTATGCAATCCCCACAGCGGATACAGGCGGAACTGTTGGGAGTTTGCCAGACAGGAATGTCCAGTTTGCACACCTTTTGACAAATACCACACTCAGTGCAAGCCTCCGTATCAATTTCAAGCCTATAGAGGGAGAAGTGGTTAGCCGCACCATAAATGGCCCCTAAAGGACAGACATAACGACAAAATGGGCGATAAACTATAATAGAGGCTATAATCGTTATTAAAAGGATTAGGTTTTTCCAAGCAAAAAGCCAGCCGGCAGCACCTCTTAAGGGTGCGTTACCCGCCAAGAGCAGGAGCCCTGAAAGGGTTCCGGAGGGGCATACCCATTTACAATACCAAGGAGAGCCTTGTCCAATGAAGTCAACTACAAACATGGGTAGCAGGATTACTAGTACTAATAGAACTAGGTACCTGAAGAGGGAGAGGTATTTTTCGCCCCTTAAGCGCCTCTTTTTAGTCCATTTTTTGGGTAGTGGTATTTTATAAAGGAGGTCCTGAAACCATCCAAAAGGGCAGGCCCACCCACAAATTAAGCGGCCGAAAATAGCCCCTATTCCGGCTATAAAACCGCCCACGTAGAGGGAGAGGTTCCGCCCTCGAGATCCTATTACAGCTTGCAGGGACCCAATGGGGCAAGAGCCCAGTGCCCCCGGACAAGCGTAGCAGTTGAGACCGGGGAGGCAAAGGGCTTTACTGCTACCTTGATAGATTTGTCCGTTGAAGTAACCTTTTAAATAGGCATTGGAGGCGAAGGAGATGATTAGTTGGACCAAGTCCCTTAAACGGCGGTGAACTGCCAGTCTCTTTTTAGCCAAGGCCGATACACTCCAGACAGATATTGGTTGCTTTTGTGAGAACTATCGCGATTTCATCACCCAAAATACCCACAACAATGGCCACTACTGAGAGGGCTATTACCAAAAAGGCTATTAATTGACGAGTTTTAGGGTTGATTCGATGGTTTTTTTCCATGCCGCTTTACTCTTAGCTCCATAGTAAGTTCCCCCTACAATGTTCCCTTGGCGGTCGACAAAGAAAGACTCGGGGACCACTTGGGAGTCTTTAAGACGGAGATTGTGGAGGTCTTCAGAGATCAATAGATGCCGATAATCGGCTTTGGTGCGCTCCACGATTAAGTTTGCCAGGTTAAGATTTGCCTGAAATTTTCTCTCATTACGGTCAAAGACATCGGTTACTATGCCGACGATGTTAAAGCCTTGGTCGGCAAACTCCCTTCTAAGTTCTCCCAATGCCGGCATTTCTTGAAGGCAAGGGGGGCAGAAGGTCGCCCAAATGTTAACCAGCGTTAGCCGATAGGGGGTAAAGATCGATTCATCAACCTCCTGGCGGTTGATATCTATTGTCCAGAAAGGGGCCAATTTCCCTTGATCTTTGGCAATTAAAAGAGTGGTGACAATTAGAAACAGAGTAATAGTCACTATTACAAACTTGCGAGTCTTCGTGTTTCCCATATTAACCTCTAAGCAATTTTCCAAAAAATAGTAACACGAACTAATTTAGCTGGCAAGCCCATCTGATATATCACTGGTGCCCGGTCCGCCCTTTTTGGAGAGGTAGAGGCCGAGGAAGATCAGAAAACATCCACCTAGGGCCATGATGGTGATAGGCTCTTTTAATACCAAGGCGGCGGTAAAAAGGGTAATAAGAGGGGTAAGGTAGATATAACCGCTGGTTTTATAGACTCCTAAGACGCTAACGGCAAAATTCCAACTTACAAAACAGCCGGCACTGGCTCCCAACCCCAAGAAGATAAGGAGGGCTATATTTCTGAAGGTAAAGTCGGCGGCACTGACAGAAAACCCGCTAAAAAGGGAGATTGGTAGCATCCAAATGATACCGTAAAAGAATATTTTCTTTGTGTAGGTAGCTACTTTGTAGTTTTTAGTGTCGATTTTACGCAGGAGGATTGAGTAGACTGCCCACCCAAAAGTGGCGGCTAATGAGAGTAAGTCGCCACCTAGAGAGACTTGGAACTCTATCTGTCCGTTGAACATAACGAGGGCGACACCTAGGGAGGCAATTAGGAAGCCTATTAACAGGGCAATCTTGAACTTCTCTTCTTTCAAAAAGAAGAGTCCTACCAGGGCCGTCGTCAAAGGGGCTATAGAGACTATTATGCCAACATTTGAAGCACTGGTCATGGTAAGGGCGACATTCTCGAGAAAGTAGTAGATAACAACCCCACATAAACCGGCTGCTGCAAAAAGGAGTTCTTGGCGCAGAGAGAGTGGCGGTCTGGAGTTCCGGTTTACAATCGCATCGTAGAGGGATAGCCCTATGAACCCCATAACAAAGCGGATAATTAAAATTTCTAAGGGGTTAAAGGTCTCTAGTAACAGTTTTGTGGCGATGAAGGTTGTTCCCCACACTAAAATTGTGATAGAAGCAACAGTGTGGGCTAGTGTTTTTCGCTTGTCCATGGAGAGACTTTGTCACGAATGGCGATAAATGTACAGTAAAAGAGTCTATTTTTAGGGGTGAATACGCAAACTCTGCTTGGGGTGTTGCTGTTCTCGAAATTTATTTGTATGTTACATAGCGGTAGGTTTAGTAGAACAAGCTACAACCACCTATGCCTAAGCTCAGGCTAAATTAGAAAGACAATTATATATGAAGAGAGGGAAGACTATGGCAAAAAAGCTACAGTTTGATGAAGAGGCCCGCAGGTCACTGGTTGTTGGAGTTGAGAAACTCTCACGTGCAGTGAAAGTTACCCTTGGGCCGAAAGGGAGAAATGTTCTAATTGACAAAAAGTTCGGCGCTCCTACTGTGACTAAAGATGGAGTTTCAGTTGCCCGTGAAATTGAATTAGAAGACCCCTTTGAAAACATGGGTGCACAACTGCTTAAAGAGGTCGCCACGAAAACAAACGATGTTGCCGGAGACGGGACAACAACCGCCACAGTTTTGGCTTATTCCATCACCAAAGAGGGGATGAAGAGCGTTGCTGCCGGCGTCAATCCAATGGGAATCCGTCGTGGTATCGACAAAGCTGTCGAAGACACTGTCAAAGAGTTGAAACGGCAAGCCAAAATAATCAAGGACAAAGAAGAGTTAGCCCAAGTAGCCAGCATCAGTGCCAACAACGACCGTGAAATTGGTGATGAGATTGCCAATGCTATGGAGAAGGTTGGTAAAGATGGTGTTATTACGGTTGAAGAGTCCAAAACCATCGAGACTACGACCGATTTTGTGGAAGGAATGCAGTTTGACAGGGGTTACTTGTCACCTTACTTTGCCACAAACCGCGATACCATGGAGTCAATTCTTGAAGATCCTTACATCCTGATCTACGACAAAAAGATTGCTAACATGAAGGACCTTCTGCCCGTCTTAGAGAAAGTTGCCCAGGCCGGCAAGCCGATTTTAATCATTGCCGAAGATGTTGAAGGGGAGGCTCTTGCTACCCTGATTGTCAACACAATTCGGGGCACCCTGACAGCGGTTGCCGTTAAGGCACCGGGCTTTGGAGACCGCCGCAAGGCTATGCTCGAAGACATCGCCATTCTAACCGGTGGTGAGGTTATTTCGGAAGAAATCGGTCTGAAACTTGAAAATACCGATATCTCACAACTCGGCAGAGCCAAAACTGTTAAAGTTGAGAAAGACAATACGACTATTATTAACGGGGCGGGTAAACAGAGCGATATCAAAGACAGAATTAGCCAAATTAAGGTTCAAATCGAAGCTACCAGCAGCGACTACGATCGCGAAAAATTGCAGGAACGCCTGGCTAAATTAGCCGGTGGTGTGGCTGTAATCAACGTTGGTGCAGTTACCGAAGTTGAACTGAAAGAGAAGAAACACAGAGTTGAAGATGCCCTTTCGGCCACTAGAGCCGCGATTGAAGAGGGTGTCATTGCCGGTGGTGGTGTGGCTTTAATTCAGGCTGCCAAGGTATTGGCAGAGAAAAATCTTTCAGGGATGGAAGAAGCTGAAGTTATTGGCTACAAGATTGTCCGTCGTGCCCTTGAAGAGCCTATTCGTCAGATTGCCGAAAATGCTGGCTTAGACGGGGCTATTATTGCTGAAAAAGCTAAGAACGAAAAAGTTGATGTGGGTTTTGATGCTGCCAAGATGGAGTGGGTGAATATGTTTGAGGCGGGGATTACCGACCCGGCAAAAGTCTCCCGCAGTGCCCTCCAGAATGCAGCTTCAATTGCCGCTTTAATCCTTTCAACGGAGTGTTCAATTGCCGAGCTCCCCTCTGAAGAGAGTGCTATGCCTGCCGGTGGCGGTATGGGTGGTATGGGCGGCATGGGCGGCATGATGTAAACTGCCTTTAGTTTGATTTTTAAGGGGTGGGCTTGGCCCGCCCCTTTTTGCTATCTACTATGATGAGTCCATACCAGAGATAAACTTGACTATAATCAGACTATCGTGGTACTTTAGGCGGTACGCTTAGAAACGAACACTTGAGTGAGGTTATTTGAATATGAAAGGATTATTGACTACCTTAATGGGAGCCCCAAGCGGTGGGTCTGGTGGATCTTCTATGACTACCACATTTATTACGTTTGGGCTGATCATCGTTATTTTTTACTTCCTGATTATCAGGCCACAGAAGAAACGCGACAAAGCTGCTAAAGATATGCTTGCCGCCATGAAAAAAGGGGACAAAGTTGTCTCCATCGGTGGAATAAGGGGAACCATCATAACGGTAAAAGAATCGACAGTTGTTGTGAAAGTTGACGACAATACCCGATTGGAGTTCTCCAAGAGTGCAATTGCTCAGATTTTAGACAAGAAGGCCGAAGTTGAAAAGAAAGAGGCCCCTGTCGAGAAAGTGGCAGCGCCTGCTAAAAAGAAGAGCACCCCTGCCAAGAAAAAAGACGAACCCGTAGTCGTCGAAGAGACTCCTGAAGTTTCTGAGGATGATGCGGAAAAAGACGAGAGCAAGTAGAGAGTTCATTATCATACGGAGAGCAGCATGAATAAACGAGGACGATTGGTAATCGTTCTCTTGGTTGCGGTGATGTGTGGGGTTTTCCTCTATCCAACCGTAAAATGGTACTTTTTCGTGCCCCAAGAGACAAAAGATCTTGCGACTGGTTCTATGATCCAGATTCGGGAGTATGCATTAGGACAGGCAACTATGGATTTGCGCGAATTGAAGGCTCTGATAGCCTCCGATTCATCGGCAAAACTTCCAGATAACTTAGGATTCTTAGTTTCAGTTGCTAAAGAGAATTACAAAACAGCTAAGCGGAGTATACCTAAAAAATGGACTGTAGAAGATGTCTTTAGGGGTTTCAGCAATGAACAAGAGTTGTTTGATGCTTTAGAGAGTCGCTATAGAACCACCTTAATCGATTTGAAAAAAACGAGTGGCAAAGTGTTGCAATTGGGCCTCGATTTAAGGGGAGGGATGAGCATCCTCTTAGAGGCTGATGTTGATGCTTACGAGGCTAAGACCGGCACGCGGCTCTCCGGTGGTACCCTTACCACCCTTCTAAACGAAGATATTGCGATTCTCAATGAGAGAATTGACCAGTTTGGAGTCAGTGAGCCCGACATAAGAATACAGGGTAGTAGCCAGATTCTCATTGAAGTGCCCGGTGCGGCCGACCCTGAGAGGGTTAACTCTTTCCTCAAGGGCAAGGGCTCGCTCAGTTTCCAGATTGTTGACCGTGAATTGACAACAGAATTAAACGCCTACTTTAAAGAGCACCCCGGTGAGGTTTTTACCAATTTGGGGCAGATTAGACAGCCTGATTTCCTGCCGGCCGGGAAAATAGCCGCCGGATACTACGTTAATGACGCTTACGGTCTAGACCAACTCTCGAGTTACGTGGTTCTGAACGAAGAGATTGGACTGGACGGAATTCATATAGCTAACGCCCAAACGGGAACAAACTCTATAACAGGACAACCCACCGTTAACTTTGAGCTTGATGGAACGGGAGGCGAGATTTTCTATAAACTGACCTCAACCCATACCGGAGAGTCGATGGCTGTTGTTCAAGATGGCAACGTGAAGGCCATGGCCACGATAACCGAACCCATCAGGAACAATGTTCAGATTACCGGATTTGGGGAGAAAGAGGCGCAGGACCTCTCAATTGTTTTGAAAACAGCAGCTCTTCCCATCGAGTTGATTGTTGTCAGCCAACAGGGCATTGGCGCCTCTCTGGGAGAAGATACCGTACAAGCTGGTTTGATTGCAATTTTTGTGGGCTTGGGCCTTGTCTTTATTTTCATGCTTGTAATCTACAAAGGCAGTGGTATTTTTGCCGATATCGCCCTTTTGTTTAACTTAATTATTATGCTGGCCATTCTATCGGCCTTTAATCTTACTTTAACGCTAACCAGTATCGCCGGATTGGTGTTGACTGTCGGTATGGCCGTTGATGCCAACGTCATTATTCTGGAGAGAATCAAAGAAGAATTAGCCGTAGGCAAGAGCGCAGCGGCTTCAGTGAAGGCCGGTTTCTCTAAAGCCTTCTGGACTATTATGGATGCTAACGTAACAACAATAATTGCTGCGCTAGTCCTCTCTCAATTAGGATCGGGCTCGATAAAAGGATTTGCCAACACATTGGCAGTTGGTATTGTGAGCAGTATGTTTAATGCCCTCTTTG
>JBAYSE010000016.1:0-20981 GCA_041676265.1 Sphaerochaetaceae bacterium | reverse complement strand
TTCAAGATTTTCATGGCCAAAGCCTTGTTCATATGTTGACTCCGTTCATTTTGACAGGCGACAACTATACCCGTCTCCAAGTGGGTGATTCTAACTGCCGAGTCGGTTTTATTAACATGTTGCCCACCGGCGCCCCCCGAGCGGTAAGTATCTATCCGTAAATCGCTCGGATCGATTTCAACTTCAATGTCGTTATCGATTACGGGGGTAGCGTAAACCGAAGTAAAGGAGGTATGGCGCCTTTTATTGGAATCAAAGGGGCTAATTCTTACTAGGCGATGGACCCCCGTCTCCCCTTGTAGGTAGCCATAAGCGTAGGGGCCCTTAATTTGCAATGTGGCCGATTTTACCCCCCCCTCGGCCTCCAACAGGTCGACAACATCTGCTTTGAATCCCATCTTCTCACTGTATCGGAGGTACATCCGCATTAACATCTGGGCCCAGTCACAGGCCTCTGTGCCACCGGCACCGGCATGGATAGTGAGAAAACAGTCATCTCTATCGTGTTTACCGGCTAGGAGTATTTTTAGGCGCAAAGCGTCAAAAACTTTTAGCAAAGCATCTATCTGGTGTTCCACCTCCTGGGCTAGCGAGGAATCTCCATCACCATCGTAAAGCTCTAAAAGTTCACTCAACTCATTAATTGATTCTATTAAATCTCTCCATGGATGGAGAACCTCTTTCAAACCTGTCAATTTGGCAAAAAGGTTGTCGGCATGGGTTTTATCGTCCCAAAAACCAATTTTTAAAGTCTCTCCCTCCAGAGACTCGATCTCTTTTTGAAGTTTAGTGGGGTCAAAGACGCCTCCAGACGTCGTAAGAATTCTCTTTCATCTGTTCAAATTCTGGTAGGTTACGTATTTCCATTAACTCTTCTCCTTTTGATGGGGTCGGCGGGCACGTCGCTCGATTCTAAAGGCCAGGGTCCACGACACACTCTCATCAGCTTCGAGGTTAAACTCCCAGACCGGAAGGAGGAGGGTGTGGCTGTAGAGCTCTTCCATCCCCATTACAGTGGGTAGTTTGACCCAAAAATCGTCTTTAAAAAGGTTAAAGCGGTTATCTGAAGCGATTGAGATAATTGTACGGTTCAGATCGTCGCTCGACCTAACATTTTTCAAATTGGGACCAACCATTCGCCCCTCGACCAACCTACGGTTCCTATTCTTCTCTATAGTGTAAAAGGAGAGGGGCCCCTCTTTCAACCCAATCGCTAGGTTGAGTTCACTGCCAAACTGTCCCTTCACACTACGCTTCCCTCTATTGTGAAGTTTAAAGGTGACCACAATTGTTTGGCTTCTGAAAATGAAGTGTTTGGTCACTTCAATATCGCCTAAATTAAAAGGCAGGGCACTAAAGAGCCTCTTTGCCAGTAGTTCGTTTTGGTTTTTCTGGTCAACTTCAACTGTATATAACTCCTCAGCAGTATCAAAAACAGCGCGCCCCTGCCCTTTGGCATACTCTTCAAGTTTACTATTGGCCGGCAAGAAGACGTCGCTGAAAGAGCGTTGAAAAGAGCCATCAGAGAGGGCGTGAAAAGAGAGCCGATTCACCTCACCGGCATAACCGCTAAAGGTATTGCCGTAATTCCAGCCCGTCGGGAGGAAATTGATCTCACTTAGAGAAGCCCCAAGCCGGTCAAAGACAATTCCCAAGGTTTTGCCCACCCAGATGAGTTCATCATAGCCATCGAAATCGAGGTCAACTTCCCGCGGATAGGGGATCTCTTCATACTGGTTAAGGAGTTTTTCAGCCTCATTTAGGTGACGGTACACATAAGAGCGGTAGTTCCGCCGGTAGCAACCGGCCGAAGAGTCTAAAACAAAGGCTCCTCCACTGGCCGCTTTAAGTAAGAGGACATCTAAGCGTTTTTTAATATCTTTATTTTTGCGGAATATGCGGTTGAGGTTAACCAGATAGAGCAACCGCCCGTAGAGGTGATTCAACTCCTTATACTTCAAAAGCATTTCGTTGAACGAGTTGATGTCAACAATCGAAGAGTCCCGGCCATACCAAGAGGCAGGCAGGTACCCCCTCTCTTTAATGGTACCTACCGGTATTGAAGAGAGGAGTTCGCTCTCTTTACCGATTTTAGTTTGGCAAATTTCAAAAATCGTCGTAAAGAGCTCTATGGCAGAGGGCAAGTTGGGTTGTAAGGCGCTGGCTTGCAATAGGGAGTCTAGGTCAATCATCAACGTTTGGTAGATATTGGAGGAGTCAAATGAGAGGGCTTCTAGGCGCTCTTCAAACTCTTTGAAATCTACCTCTCCTTGCCTTAACTCATCTACCAAAGTGTTTACCGCATCGTTAGTCACAAAGACCTCAATTGTCCTCCCCAACTCCTGCATGACAAACGGCTCTAAGGCCACATGGAGGTCATGGAGGCGGTCGTAGCCGGAGATAACTAATCGCTCCAGCATCCCCATGTGCATCGCTGAGACAAAAGTCGGTGTCCAGATCTGGTTAAAGAACCAGGCAGAGCGACTCCTTTTCCCGAAACGCTTACGAATTAGGGTTGTGGTAGCCTCCAGTTGCCCTGAACGGTCCTTGCCTTGAACAGTATGTAAAAGGGCCTGCTGGTAGGAGCCGGTTAACAACTCAAGCTGCTCTTTTTTGACCAAATCTCCAATTAACATATTCATCTCTGGATGGTTCAGTTCAAACCACTCATAGGTCGGTCCCGGTAGGTAGAGATGTATCTTGAGTGCTGAGTTTTTGTAGATATAGGTGAGCAGCGGTTTATAGACCTCGGCCAAAGCCCGCTCTAACATTTCCGACGAGCTCCCCGAAGAGAGTTGACTGTACGCTCCTACTATCAAGGACATAAACCTACCTGGCTTCTACGATACATTTAGTGGGACAAGCTTCGGCTGCCTCCCCTATCTGAGTCATCTCCTTATTATAATCTATAGTAGCTAAGAAATTGGTAACTTGACACCCCGATTCGGGGTATTTACGCTCACATATCATACATCCGATACACCCTACACTACAAATTTTGCGCACCACAGCCCCTTTATCGGTGCTGTTACAGGCTATTGCATGGCTGCCTCGGTAGGGGATCATCTTGATAACATGGGTTGGGCACACTAGGGTACACTTTAGGCACCCTATACAGAGCTCTGGATCAACACTCACCACTCCCCTGGCATCTCGACTAATGGCATCGGTGGGACACACTTTAATACAAGAGCCGAGGTGCAGACACCCATATTTACACGACGAGTCACCTTGGTGGAGCAAATAGGCGGCATTACAATCCTCAAGCCCCTCGTAGATAAAATCGCGTTGGGTAATTGCATTGTTCCCACGGCAATGTACATAGGCCACCATCTTTTCGTTGGCCCCGCCAGAGCTCTCATCGAGACCCAGAATTGAGGCCACGAGGGCACTGACCTTGGCTCCCCCCGGTGGGCAGAGTCCATTTTCAGCCGTACCGGCCGAGAGGGCGTTGGCGTAACCGCTACACCCCGGAAATCCACAGGCGCCACAGTTGGCCCCCGGCAATACGGCTAGGATCTCCTCAGCTCGTTCATCTTTTTCAACTGCAAACTTTTTAGCTGCAAACGCCAAGCCCAGTCCTAACAGCAGGCTGAGCATGGCAATAATTAAAAACGCAAATAGTATATTCATTCTAGATTACCCCAAAAGATTCATTAAAAGTGCTTTATCAAAAGCCATGAAGGCGAGTGCCATCAAACCACCCGAAATAAAGGCAATCGGGACCCCTTTGAAGACACGGGGCACCGGGTGCAGATCCATGCGCTCCCTGATGTTACTCATTAAAACCAGTGCCAATGTAAAGCCCAACCCACCGGCAATGCCTGCCGAGAAGCTCTGCATTAAATTGTACCCTTCGTTAATATTGAGAATTGCAATCCCTAAAACGGCACAGTTGGTGGTAATTAAGGGGAGATAGATGCCCAGTGCTTGGTAAAGTGCCGGTGAGTTCTTCTGGATAATCAACTCGACAAATTGGACTAAAGCGGCAATCACCAAAATGAAGGAGAGCGTTTGCAAATAACCCAGATTAAGGGGAATTAAGACGAAGGTGTAGACTAGGTAGGTAATAATGGAGGCCAGCCCCATTACAAAAGTTACCGCCATCCCCATCCCAATGGCCGACTCACTATTTTTGGAGACGCCAATAAAAGGACATAAACCTAAGAACTGGGTCAAAATGAAGTTGTTAATAAAAATGTAGGTTATAAAAATTGCTAGATAGGCCATTACTTCGCCTCCTTTCTCATCTGCAGGTAACCAAAGAAAGCTTTGAGATAACCCATCAAAAGGAGCGCCCCGGCCGCCAGAGTCATCACCCGTGCCGGGTATTTATATAAGAGAGGTATCTCTATCACACCGGAGAACTTCCCAATGGCCATCAGTGTAATGGTGCCGGCACCAAAGACTTCACGTATCAAGGCAATTAAAATGAGGGCTAAGGTAAAACCTAGTCCCATACCAACGCCATCTAAAAATGAATCCAATACAGTGTTCTTATTGGCAAAAGCTTCGGCCCGCCCCAGGATTATACAGTTGACCACAATCAAGGGGAGGAAGATTCCCAAAGCCTTGTAGATTGAGGGGGCAAAGGCGTGCATTACCATTTCAACTATAGTGACAAAAGCCGCAATGATTACGATATAAGCAGGGATGCGGACACTGTTGGGAATCACATTTTTCAAAAGTGCAATGAAGATGTTGGAGAAGACCAAAACAAAGATTACACTCAAGCCCATACCGATACCGTTGATTACTTGAGTAGTGACACCCAGAGTTGGACAGAGACCTAACATAATTATGAAGACAGGGTTTTCTCTAAAGAGTCCCTGCGTTAATATTTCTTTTTTACTTTGAGCCATTATTTGCCTCCCAAAGATTTTACAAAATCAGAGCCGTATGCAATCGTTTTGGCTACACCACTAAAGGTCACCGTAGCACCACTAATCGAGTCGGAAGCCTCTTTGCTGAGTTCCCCTTTGCTCTGGGGAACCTTTAAAGCTGCCCCAGTTTTGATAAATTTCTCCATATAGGTGGCGTTTTCGGCCTTTTTACCAAGTCCCGGAGTCTCGCTATTGGCCAAGAGGCGTGCATCGAGGACTTCACCGTCTTGCAGGTAACTGACCATCATCGTCATCTCACCTCCATAGCCTACTCCCAAGAGTTGCACCACGTAGCCCGCGGATGTTCCGTCACTGCCGACTAACCGGTAGATGTCGATGATCTGCTCATCGACACTTTCAATCTGCTCTCCGACTCGGTAAGGACCTGCTACGGTTTGAAGCGCCTCATTTATTACCTGCTCTTCATAGAGGGCAATACGGGGCGCTGTAATGGCATTTACGACGGCCAAAGTGGCCGCTGCTACCGAGGCAATGAGTGCCAAGGTGATTCCAATGCTTACCATCTTTTTCATCACTTGGCCTCCTTAACTACTTCGCCGAACTTTTTAACCTTGATGTAACGGTCAATGGTCGGTACAAAAATATTCATCAAAATAATGGCTAGGGAGACCGCCTCCGGTAGTGAGCCGAAGTATCTTAACAGGAAGGTAAAGAACCCAATGCCAACACCAAAGATCACCATCCCTTTGGTAGTTAATGGACTGGTGACCATATCGGTAGCCATGAAAAAGGCTCCTAAGATGAGGCCACCGCTGAAAATTTGGAGCACAAAATCGCCTTGGAAAAGACCCAAACCGTTGCGTAGGCCACCAAAGGCCCATGCCAGCAGGGCAAATGTACCAATAAAGGAGACCGGAATGTGCCAAGTAATAATTTTCTTGATTAACAAGTAGAGTGCCCCAATGAGGAGGAGGAACACTGAAACTTCTCCAATTGTCCCCGCCATGTTGCCAAAGAACGCATCGACTGTGTAGGGGGAAGGCCCTATTTTGAATATAGAGGTCAGTTTAGTACTCACCCGCCCGGCAAAATCGGTAAAGGGGTAATTGATGCTCGCTAGGATTGAAGGGCTTTTAAGGCCCGTCACTGCCCCTTCGCCTATCAAGATTTTCATCTCGGTCAAGAATGAAGCCGAGGAGAGGGTATCGATGCCCTTCAGTGTTCTGGGGAGTCTGTAGGTATTCATTAACCCGGTAAAAGAGAAGAAGACAAATGCTCTCCCTCCTAAAGCGGGGTTGACCCAGTTGGAACCCAATCCGCCAAAACTCCACTTAATCACAAAAATGGCGAAAGCTGAGGCAATAATGGGGACCACTATGGCAGTGTCGACACTAAAGTTCATCCCCAGAAGTAGCCCGGTTAAAAAGGCCGAGCCGTCTTTGAGGGTCAACTCCTCTTTTTTTAAGTTCAGTAGATATTCAACTAACATTGATGAAGCGATTGAGACCACTAAAATAAGTAGCGCTCTTAGGCCGAACAGATAAATCCCCCAGAGGGCTGCCGGAGTTAAGGCCAGCGAAACATCCCACATAATTGAGGCAGTACTCGCCTTATCGTGCAGATGTGGTGATGAAGACAGGGTAAATTTAGCTTTCTCCATTTATTTCCTCCCCAACTTTTTGCCAAGCTTCATTGCGTGAACTAATGGTAAATGGGCTGGGCAAACGTAGGCACAACAGCCACACTCTTTACAATCCATCAAACTATTGGTCAGCGCCTCTTCATACTTACCGTGGTCTATTAGGCGGTACAACTTGGTGGGTTGTAGCCCCATGGGACATGAAGTGATGCACCTTCCACAGGCAATACAAGGGGAGACAGTGGCACGCCGACCAGGGGGGGGAGCGAGGGCCAGTATTCCGCTGGTACCTTTGGTAATGGGAGTTTTTTCATCCCAGAAGGCGAAGCCCATCATGGGGCCGCCGGCTATGTACTTCTCTATGGTATCACTTCCAACTAAGGCAACGAGGTCTTCAACTTTGGTTCCGATGGGAACTCGAACATTCTTCTTATTCTTAAACCCCTCTCCACTTAAAGTTACTACCCTCTCTATAAAAGGTTTGTTTAGAGCTACCGCTTCCCAGATAGCAAAGGCAGTGCCCACATTGACCACCACCGCTTCCACATCGAGGGGTAGTTTGCCTGAAGGGACTTCCCGTTTAATGATTGCTTTCAAAAGTTGTTTTTCATCCCCTTGAGGATACTTAACTTTCAAAGGGACCACCTTTATGGGATAGTTTTCCGCTTCAATTACCCTCCTGAGGGTCGCTATTGCGTCTTTTTTATTGTTTTCAACCCCTATGGAGATTGCTTGAGGGTCAACAATTTTTGCCACGTACATGACCCCTTTTAGGAGTTCTGCGCTCTGCTGTACCATTAAACGGTGGTCAGCCGTGAGGTAGGGCTCACACTCTACCCCATTAATTACCAGGTCTTTGATCTTTTTCCCTTTAGGGATAGTCAACTTAACGTGGGTGGGGAAAGCAGCCCCCCCGGCGCCGACGATGCCCATCTCTTTAACAATCGCCAACAACTCTTGTGAGGTGTATTCTCGTTCTGCGGTGGGGAGCCACTCTTTAAAAGCGTCCCCACTTTTAACCGCAATCACGTAGGCTTCACTCACTATGCTATTGGCCAGAGTTACTTTGGTAATCTCACTGATTGTCCCATTAACCGGTGAGTGGATATTGGCGGAGATGAAGCTGGTTGACTCTCCAATCTTCTCTCCGGCGACGACTTCATCCCCTTTAGCCTTTAAAGCTTTAGCGGGAGACCCGGTATGTTGTGAGAGTGGGATAATCAACTCTTCAACAGTTGTGAAAGATTCAATCGGTTGCCGATTGGCTAACTCCTTCTTATCTTGGGGGTGGACTCCACCCTTACGGAAAGTAGCCAAGAATTCCATATGTGGTGCTCCTTTATTATTAAAACACGCCAAACCCTCTCTTTGAAAAAGAGGATTTAGCAAGTTATTAAATTTATCACTTCATATCTTATCTGAAAAACGGTATAACAGTAAATATGAATCGTATATTCCGTTACGCTTTTTGGAAATTAAAAGGGGTAAAGGTCTTTGCCTTAGTGGGAAAGAGCGGAACCGGCAAGAGTTTCCGATCAAAGCTGATTGCAGACAAACATAAAATTGACCTAATAATTGACGACGGCCTCCTCATCAAAGGGGATAGAATACTGGCCGGGCGTTCGGCCAAACGGGAAAACAACTTTCTCACCGCCGTGCGTACCGCCCTTTTTGATGATGATGAACACCAGAGCGAAACAATGCGGGCCTTACAGAAAGAAAAATATCACCGCCTGCTAATTATCGGCACCTCTGATAAAATGGTCCATAAAATAGCGGCGAGGCTAAAACTCCCCCCGCCTGAAAAAATCTTCCATATCGAAGAGATTGCCAGCAAGGAGGAGATAGAAACCGCTATGCGTATCCGTTTCAGTGAAGGCAAACACGTTATACCGGTGCCAACCATTGAAATTACTCGCAGTTACCCCCAAATTGTCTACGACTCTATGCGGGTTTTTTTCAAAAACAGAACGCGCCTGCCATGGAGTAAAAAGAAAGGGTGGGAAAAAACAATTGTTCGCCCCGAATTTAGCAAATACGGCAAGATTACGATGAGCGAAGCGGCTTTAAGTCAAATGGTTATCCACTGTCTTGATGAGTTTGACCAGATGTTAAAGGTGACCAAGGTCAATATGAAAGTGGTGCCTGAAGGGTACAAGTTGAGTGTAAAACTCCGTGTCCCTATGAAACACCAAATCTCTTCGACCCTTACGGAACTGCAGGAATATATTGGGGACTCTTTGGAAAAGTATGGTGGAATCTTTGTAGCGGGAGTCGACTTAGAGATTGAAGAGTGGTCCTAGATCCGTTTACCCCGTTTTTGCCTTCTCGTCTGTGCGGTGCGCAGCCGGCTGTAAGGTTTAAGGGGAGGTTTGGTCCTCAGACAGCTTTGGGGCACTTCAATGCCTGCCTCTTTTAGGACCAACAGTGTCGCTTGCTCCACGTCGTAGTTGGGCGGGGTAATCGGGTTTATTAACCGTTTAATTTGACCGTAGGTGGCTCTGAAGAGTTCAGGGACACTCCCCTCTTCACCCTCTTGAAGGGGTAAAATAATTGGCTTGACTAGATGGGCAATCATCTCCCCTCTTAACGAGTCGAGACGGGTATGGCGGTTTAGCTCAATAATTTTAGCCACTTTTTTATCAAGGTTTTTCAACAACCGCAAGATACTGTCTAGCTCATTGGAGACGCTTACACAAGGGAGCAAATAGACTAAAAGTTTGTAGGCGTTGAGCTGCTCCATGATGGTCGCCGAAGAGCCTGAATTGAAGATTTTAAAGACCTCTTCGGTGATTCTTGAAGAGGGCACTTTGGCCAACTCAAAACGGCTTTTGCGAATAGCGCCTTTTATCCGTCTATCCAAAGTAAAACCGGTCACAACGCTATATTTTACCGCCCTGACCATCCGCACAGGGTCATCAACAAAAGAGGCCGGTAACCCAATTATCGAGCGAATTCGTTTACGCTTAAAATCTTGCATCGCTCCATTAAAATCGATTATCTCAGCCTCTACCGGGTCCCAATAGAGGCTGTTGAGGCTAAAGTCGCGACGCTTGGCATCTTGCTCAACACTGCCGTATATTGAGGACTCATCCCCTGAGCGGAAGGTAGAGACTTCCAGAACTTTATCGCGGTAGATTAGGTGGACCAACCTAAAGCGTTTACCAATAATACGGGCATTCCAAAACAATTTTTGGATTTGCCGGGGGGTAGCCGAAGTGGCGATATCAAAATCTTTGGGGTTGTGTCCTAAAAGCAGGTCCCTGACTGCCCCCCCTACAATATAGGCTTCGGCACCTATACTTTTAAGCTTGCGGATTACCGCCAGGGCGTCTTTATCGATTAATGAGCCATTTAAAGGGTGTTCATTGAGGGTATAAACTTGGGCCACAGGAATACTAGAGCCGTTCTTTCCCTTTTTATAACGTATTAACATTAGCCTCTGCCATCGTAGCTTATTGCAGTTTCCCCCTGATTTGTTTACACTACAATGTGTATACCATCTCTTTCAAAAATGCAACAGGAGCTGTTTCGCATGATTCAACCAAAAGTATTAAAAGGCTTTAGAGACTCACTACCAAGCCAAGAAATAGTTAAAAAGCAGGTCATGGAAAAATTGGCAACGGTTTTCGCCTTACACGGCTTTGTCCCTATCGATACCCCGGCCTTGGAATATACAGAGGTGCTCTTAGGAAAAGGGGGGGGTGAAACTGATAAACAGATCTTCCACTTCCTCGATAATGGAGGACGGGATGTTGCCCTCCGTTTTGACTTGACTGTCCCCTTTGCCCGCTTCATGGCGGCTAACCTCCATAAACTGCCCCTCCCCTTCAAGCGCTACCACATCGATAAAGTTTGGCGTGGAGAAAACCCCCAAAAAGGGCGCTACAGAGAGTTTTATCAGTGCGATTTCGATATCGTGGGGGTGGACAACGCCTCTAGTGATACTGAAATCCTCATCATGATGCACGCTGCTTTTAAGGCTTTGGGGCTCTCCAATTTTACCATTCACCTCGCCCACCGGGGACTTTTCAATGCTTTCTTAAAACATATCGGGTGTGAACGCCACTCAGTCGAAATCCTGCGCCTTGTCGATAAAATTCGTAAAATTGGCCCGCAAGCCGTAAGGCAGCAACTGGAAGAGCTACTCACCAGTACTCAAGATGCCGATGCAATTCTCTCTTATATAAATACTGATGAGAGTGAGGGGCCCCTAGAGACTATTGAACGCTTAGCACAACTCGCAGGGCAGGAGGCTGACAACAGCCTACGCCTTAAGGAGATTGTACTACTGCTTCAAACTCTGGGCATTGGGGATAATTTTAAAATTGACCCCTCGATTACCAGGGGACTAGATTACTACACCGGTGTCGTTTTTGAGACCTTCTTAGACGACCTTCCCTCCATCGGTTCGGTCTGCTCCGGTGGCCGTTACAACAACCTAGCTTCTCTTTACACCAAGGAAAAACTCCCGGGAGTGGGCTCATCCATTGGGCTGGACCGTCTCTTAAGTGCCCTAGATGAACTTGACTCACCTTTGAAAGGCTCTCCCTCCGCCAGTGATATTCTGATCCTTAACTTGGATGCTATCGATTTACCGCTCTATCTAACAACAGCCCAATTTCTTCGTAAACAGGGACTTAGGTGTGATCTCTACTTAGATGAGCGCAAAATTGGTAGCCAGTACAAATACGCCGAAGAGCATGCCATTCCTTATGCCCTCTTCGTACGAGCAGCGGGGTCTTATACCTTACGGGACTTGGCGCAACGCAGTGATGCCGAGTTAACCCTGGAGGCCATTGTAGAGCGCGTGAGAGGCAATAATTAGTGGTGACAATGCAGAACCTCCCGGTTTACCAACACAGGATTAAGATCCTTAAGGCCCTTGAGAATAATCAAGTAATCGTTGTAGAGAGCCCCACAGGGAGTGGAAAAACCACCCAAATGCCCCTAATTCTACATGAGGCAGGGTATGCTAAAAAGGGAGTTATTGGGGTGAGTCAACCTCGCCGCATTGCAACCCTATCGGTGACCTCTTTTATTGAGAAGCAACTCAACTTTACCAATGGTTATGTCGCCTATAAAATGCGCTTCAGCGACACAACTAAGGCCAACACTAGAATTAAAATTATGACCGATGGCATCCTCCTCATGGAGGCCAAAAATGACCCGCTTCTCTCGGCTTATTCGGTAATTTTAATTGATGAAGCCCACGAGCGCAGTTTAAACATCGATTTTGTATTGGGATTGCTGAAAAATGTCCTCGCCCAGAGGAGCGATTTTAAAGTCATTATCTCGTCGGCAACTATCAACACCAAAGTCTTCAGCGATTTCTTTAACAACGCTCCGGTAATCTCAATCCAAGCGCGCCAGCATCCGGTAGATATTATCTACCGGCCACTTAAAAACCGGGAGGATAGAGACGAAATATATAAACGCATACGCGATTTAGTCGGTAGAAGTGTCGCCAAAAGAGAGGGAGACATCTTAATTTTCCTTCCCGGTGAGTTTGATATAAAGATGTGCCTCCAGTACCTCGATAAAGCCAATTATAGTCACAAACTCCTCCTTTTACCCCTTTTTGGACGCCTCAGCAAAGAGGAGCAAGAGATGGTTTTTATCCCCACACCGCCGGGTAAAACAAAGGTGGTCGTTGCTACCAATATCGCCGAAACCAGCGTTACCATTGATGGCATTACCACGGTGATCGACAGTGGTATCGCCAAACTTAACTACTACAATCAAAGAAACTTTACCAGCTCCTTAATTACGCTCCCTATCAGTAAGAGCTCCTGCGAACAGCGCTCGGGAAGAGCCGGTCGCACGGCCCCCGGACTGTGTTACCGGCTCTACAGTGAGGGGGATTACAATAATCGACAGATGTTTACCCTCGAAGAGATTTTACGAACCGACCTCTCGGAAGTGATCATCCGTATGAGTGAACTAGGCATCTATGACTGGGAAAATTTTCCCTTTATAACCGCTCCCCAACGCGAAGCGATTCACAGCGCCCAAGAGACTCTTTACCTCATAGACGCCATCGACCAAGAGCGCCAACTCACCAAAATTGGAGAGTTGATGGTTAAGTTCCCCCTTCTGCCTCGCCATGCACGAGCTATAGTTGAAGCCATGTACCGCTACCCCTCTGTTATGGAGGAGGTTTTGATAGCTATCGCCTTCCTCTCCACTAAAACCCCCTTCATTTTGCCCCCCGGTGAGGAAGAGGCCGCTAAAATAGCCCATCACACCTTCAACAGTGAAAAGGGCGATTTCTTCAGCTATCTCACAATCTATGAAAAATTTTGGACTGCCGGCACTAAGGAAAAGAGGGAAGCCTTTTGCAAAGAGAGTTACCTCGACTACCCCTCAATGGTGGAGATTCACCACATTAGAGAACAACTCAGTGAGATTGTCAGTGACAATGGCTTTCCCCTCTCGAAGGGGGGCAGTAATCAAGATTATCTGTGTTGCTTAGCGGCCGGACTTCTCCAATACGTCTGCGTTAAAAGTAAACGTAATATGTACCGTAGCCTTAGTGTTGACCAAATCTTTATCCACCCCGGCTCAGCTTGGTTTAAAGAGTTGCCCCAGTTTTTATTAGCCGGTGAAATTGTACAAACCAGTCGTCTCTATGCCCGTACGGTCTCTCCCTTGAAGAAAGAGTGGCTCGACTCTATTTCACCCAACCTTAGAAGTCGTCTAATGGGGAGTAGACAATTGCAAGCAAAAGATAAAGTGACCAAAGAGGCTATTGGTAGCACCATCAACCTCTACGGTAAAACTTTTAACTTGATCGCACGGGGAAAGGGGAAACGGAGTGTGGTAGTCATCCCCCTTGAAGACTTGGAGTTTCTCTACCAAAAGAGTAAAAACTCCAAAAGAGAGCTCAGAAACTACCCCTCGACTCTCCTTTGGCAAGACCATTACATCCATTTTGGTGATAAACTGCCCACTTTGGTTACTTTACAAGGCAAACTCAAGAGTGAAAAAGGGGTGCTGGCTGCTCCCCCGGGCGGGACCTTCTCTATAGGCGAAATCAAAGCCCTTTGTGCCAATTTAGACCACATCCTCGCCTTCTGCCGCCTGAAAAGAAAAAAGCACCTCGGGTTTGTCCAGTTGGTATTGCAAAACAACGGCCTATACCGCTTCAGTAGTACCCGCTACTTCTTTGAGGCCTTAGATACTTCCCTCTACGCCTTGACTAATCTAGTTGAAGAGTTAGATCAAAAGAGAGATGCCCAAGAGCTAAAGCAAGCCAAAAAGATCTTAAATGAGCTTAACCGCCTATTCAATGACGGCTCTGATTAATTCAGTCGGCAGGGGGCGCATTAGGTAACTACCCCGCTCTTTAAGGAGGACAAAGCGAATATCGCCTTTTCGCCGCTTTTTATCACTCTGGAGAGCCTTTAGAAAGGCCTCTTTATCGTCAACTTTGTAATCACTGCTAAAGGTGTAACTCACTAGTAGAGCTTGGGCCATTTGGGCAAACTCTCGCTTGGTTAGACCAAGTTCGACCCCCGCCTTAAGGGCTTTAGCCATACCCCAGGCGACCGCTTCTCCGTGTGAATAGCGCTTAAAATTTCCCAGTACCTCTAAGGCGTGGGCAAAAGTGTGGCCAAAATTGAGGGCCTCTCGGATGCCCTTAGTCTCAAAAGGATCCCTCTCAATAAAGCTCTTTTTCACCAAGAGTGAAATATACAGGAGTTCCCTAAATACTTTAGGCTGACGGCTAAGCAGAGCTTCTCTGTTTTGCTCTAAAAAGTGGAGTAACTCTTCATCTTGAGCTATTAGGGCATGTTTGAGAACTTCGGCTAGACCATTCTTGTACTCACGAGGACTCAAAGTCTCTAAAAATTGTGGCCATAAATAGACCTGATTAGCGGGATAAAAAGTCCCCACTAAGTTTTTGCTGCCGGCAAAATCTATCGCCGTTTTGCCCCCCAAAGTGGCATCCACCATCGCCAACAGAGTAGTTGGCACTAAAATTAAGCGGCAGCCTCGCATGTAGAGCGAGGCGGCAAAGGCGGTTATATCCCCAATAACTCCGCCACCACAGGCGATGAGGTAATCGTCTCTGCCAAAATTCAACTCCCGCGCCTGCTCTAGAATCTGGGCAACGCTCTGCCAATTCTTAAACGCCTCGCCGCTAGCGATGACCACTTTAGCCCTTTTTTCTGGTATAAACTTAACTGTATTGGTGTCACACACGAAAAGCTTTTGCCCCTCAAGAGCTTCAAGGCTACCCCAGAAGCTCGCCAGAGAGTCGCCGTAGTAGATTTCGCTGGCTTTATCGCCTAGGGTCACTGTGAAGAATTTTTCCATGGCACCAGTCTACAGCGTTGCAGAGAATCAGACAAGGCGAGTTCTTGTCAAAGAAAGCGTTTTAGAGCATGATTAGGGCATGAAACGTCTCTATTTTGATGCAGCCGCTACCACAGAAATGAGCCTTAAAGCTCTCGATATCTACAAAGAGGTAGCCCAAGAATATATAGGTAACCCTTCCAGTAGGCACCAAGAGGGGCGCAAAGCCGCCAAAAGGCTGGCTACTGAGAGGGCTAAAACGGGAGAGCTTTTAGGTGTTGACAGTCGCCATATCTTTTACACCAGTGGTGCCACTGAAAGTAATGCTATCGTACTTAACTCCCTGTTGTGGAAGAAGAAGCGTGGTAGAGTTATCTTGAGTGCTTTGGAACATAGCTCCATTACCAAATACAAAACTTTTCTACAAGCACAAGGTTTTGAGGTCATTTTTGTCAGAGCACCCGCAGGGTACCTCGATTACGAGCACTTAGAGCAGAGTTTAAACGACGATACCCAGTTAGTCGCTCTTTTATTGGTGAGTAATATTTTTGGTACCGTACAAGACTTAAAGCGCGTTAGTTCCTTGGTTAAAGAGAAGTCTCCACTGGCCCATCTCCACTGTGATGGTGCCCAAGGGCCGGCTAAAATAGAGTTTAATTTGAGAGGTCTAGGCATCGACTCGGCCTCTTTTAGTGCCCACAAATTCCACGGACCCCGTGGAATGGGGCTCCTCTATCTGCCTAGTGGTTCCCTCCAGACCCTCTCTCCGGGCGGTGGACAGGAGGGTGGCATCAGGGGGGGCACCGAGCCCTTGCCGGCCATAGCGGCCCTCAATTGTGCCCTTGAAGAGAGTCTATCTGATCTAGAGGCCAAATTAAGGCGTGGGGTAGCCCTTAGAGCACTTTTTGAACAAGAGGTGGCTAAAATTGAGGGCATTGAGCAGCTTAGTCCCACAGTCGATAGTGCTCGAGCTATCACCCCTTTTATCTTGGCTTTGAGTGTAAAAGATTTCCCCGGCGAGGTCTTTAGCCGTATCCTCTACGATAGAGGATTTTGTCTCTCCAGCGGCTCAGCGTGTGCTAACAATGCGCCCAAAGCCACACAGGAGGTCTTCTTAGAGGCCTCTTTCTCCCCTTCACAAGCCAAGGGATCGCTAAGAATTTCATTTGGCCCGGAGATTGATGAAAACGACCTACGTGCGCTTGCCCACGCTTTGCGTGTTGAGAGAGCCAAACTAAACTCGAGGAGAAGCTACTGATGGACACTACTTTGTACCTGATTAAACTAGGAGAAATTGCTTTGAAAGGGCAAAACAGAGCTTTTTTTGAGAAAAAACTGAAAGAGAATATTAAAGAGAAACTGCGCCCCTATAACAATCGATTGCTACGCCAAAAAGGACGCCTCTTTTTAGAAGTAGAGCAGGCCACCCCCTCCTCTATAGTCCACCACGCCCTCACTACCACCGCCGGTATTGTGGGCTACGCCCGTTCAATTAAGTGTCATAAGGCGCTGGATAGTATAATTGAGGCCGCCATTAGCCTCACCGGAGAACAACATTTCCTAGAGGGGACCGAGACTTTCAAAGTTGAAACCCGTCGAGCAGACAAGAGTTTCCCCCTCGACTCTTACACTATTAGCAGTGCCCTCGGTACAGCCATTTTGAATTCTCACCCTCAGTTGAAAGTTTCTGTAAGGAACCCCCATAAAACCCTCTACGTCGAGATTAGAGACCAGGCCTACCTCTACTACTCACCCCAAGGGGGGTTGAGTGGCCTGCCGGTAGGTACCGCCGGCCGCGGTATGCTTATGTTATCGGGGGGAATTGATTCACCTGTGAGTGGTTACTTAATGGCTAAAAGGGGTCTTAAACTCGAGTCAATCTACTACCACTCCTATCCCTACACTTCCGATGAAGCAAAAGAGAAAGTTATCAAACTGGGCGAGATTCTCAGCCCATACCTCAACTCCCTGGTCCTCCATATTGTCCCCTTCACCCCTATCCAACTCCATATCGCTGCTAACGGCCCCGTTAGAGAGCACACCCTACTGATGCGGGCTTGTATGATGAAGATTGCCAATCTTTTAGCCACTAAACGCGATTGCCAGGCGATTGTTACCGGAGAATCACTTTCCCAAGTTGCCAGTCAAACTGTGGAGAGTTTAGCCTTTACCAATAGTATGAGCAACCTGCCGGTCTTTAGACCCCTTATCGGACTAGATAAAGCCTTTATAATTGAGTTGGCTAAAGAGATTGGGACCTACGAAACATCAATTCTCCCCTTTGATGACTGCTGTACCCTCTTCAGCCCTAAACACCCCGTGGTAAGGCCTGACTTGGCAACGCTGCAAAAGAGTTATGCAAAAATGGAAATTGAAGGGTTATACGCTGAAGCTGTTGAAAAGTGTGAGACCCTCCATCTATGAGGAGGGTTTTGACTCCTCTTGGGGACGACTGTCGTTAACATAGAAGCCGCTGCCTTTAAAGATGATAGAAGAGGCGTTAAATACTCTTCTCAACCGACCGGAACACCGCGGGCACACTGTGAGAGGTTCGTCGCTCATCTTCTGCTCAAATTCCAATTCACACTTACACTCATCACAAGCATACTCATAAATAGGCATCTAACTAACTCCTCACGAAAATGGTAACAGCTTAGCAAAGAGGGCCTGGAAACTTTTTAGCTCTGCCTCTGTCAGGGGTAAAGAATTGATGTAAAAAGCATCCCCTTCCAAAATAAAAAGATCTGTTAAGTCTCCCAGGGGCTCCTTATTTCTACGCTTATCGGAAATATAAGAACTTTTAACTAAAATGGAAAGGCTTCTGGCTAATTTTTCGCTCTTCATGTTAATTATTCCTCCTAAAACATAGCCCTCTTTTGTCCCTTCCTCAACTACAAAAGTCATACTAGCAATATGGGGAATAACTGTTTTAGGAATGTTTAAGCCGATATCAAGCATTACTTTGGGGCTTGCCAGATAAAAACCAAACAATGCAGAGGCCATCCGATCGGCCAATGCCTGCTCAATTTTTACTTCGCGGTTGCCGTATGTTTTGTTATAGGCCTTCATATAGTTCTCACTGGCAAACAGGAGGAGCCCCTGTTTAACGGCATAGACATCGAGGCCCAACTGATTGTTGCGGTAGTAGCGGACCTTCCCCTCAGTAACTTTTGACCAGTCAGGATCCTTCTTAAAAGCTGAATTCGTTAGAAAAGCGGGGATATTCCCCTCAAGGGCGCCGTAATAGGCGTAATTGCTTAGCCCTGAGAACTCTTCCTCTTCATCTAGGTCATACAGGGCAACCGAGAGCCGGTTAACGCGCGAAAGGAGGGCGGAGAAACTCCCCTCCTCGATCTTAAAAGGGAGGCGTTTAAGGTCGCTGGTATCGACGGTTACTACCACTTCACCAGCATCACCCATGGCTTGGAAATAGTGCTCCCCTTTGGGAATTTTATGAACGCACGCCGAGAGCAGGAGTGTTAACAGAAGGATTGTAATGCCCCCTCTTAACCGCATAGCTACTCTCCTTTGGCAATTTTGATCGTAGCTGCACCGTCCCCTACCGGGATACTTACCTCTCCGGGCTCAGATGTAAAGATGAGTTCTTCTGCCAAGGTCTCTTTGGCAATGTAGTCTTTAAATTCTCCGTAGGCCTCTTTTATTAACGCGTCCCCCCCCATACTCAAAGTAATCCGGTCGGCCACATCATAGTCCTTCTCCTTACGAAGGTTCTGCACTCCTCGAACTATATCACGGGCAATCCCCTCCAGTAGGAGGGAACGGGTAATTTTGGTGTCAAAGCCAACTGTGAGTTGTCCCTCATTGATGACGGTAAGGTCCTCTGTTTCACGCCGTTGGACGACAACTTCCCCCTCACCAATCTCTATTGCTCCGCCACTGTACTCGATTGAGCGCTTCTCTCCATTGAGTAGACGACCGATCTTCTCACTCGACAACTGGGCTATCTTCTGGGCTACCTCTTTCATATCCTTGCCGAGTTGTTTCCCTAAGACCTTGAAATTAGCCTTGGCTTCGTAGGTAACCAAGTTGCTCTCATCGCTTTGCAACAAAACGTCCTTAACGTTGAGCTCTTCTTTGATGATAGTAATCATCGACTTCAAGATCTCCCTCTCATGGGTATCGGGAGTTACCAGATAGAGTTTATTTAGAGGCTGGCGTATTTTAATAGCTTGAGAACTTCGTAAACTGCGCCCCATAGTGATGGCTTGGCGGGTAAGCTCCATTTTGTGTTCAAGGGCGAAATCGCGCTGTTGAGCATCGTAGCTGGGGAAAAGACGCAGGTGCACTGACTCTTCCATCCCCTCCTCTTTTAAGTTTTGGTAGATCTCTTCCGTCGTAAAAGGGATAACCGGCGCAGCGACATGGATAACGCTCATGAGTACCCTATAAAGGGTATCGTAGGCCATCTTTTTGTCCTCATCGTTCTCTGAGCGCCAGAAACGACGCCTCGAACGGCGGATATACCAATTATTTAGGGAGTCGATGAAATTGAGAATCGCCAGACAGCCCCGTTGAGTCTCGTAGTTATCCCAGGCTTCGCGCACCTCTTCAACCAGCGCTTCACTGGCGGAGACTATCCAACGGTCCATAGGGTTACTCAACTCCTCGAAGGGGGTCTGAGACGGGGAATATTGGTCGATGTTAGCATATGTGACAAAGAATGAGTAAGCGTTCCAAAGGGGCAGAATGAGGCTCTTGAGGACGTCTTTGACGATTTCTTGAGAGAATTTCATATCCTCGGCGCGAGTTACCGCACTGTTCATCAAAGCAAAGCGCAGTGCATCGGCTCCATACTGATTAACCAAATCCATCGGGTCAGTATAATTCCTGAGAGATTTGCTCATCTTCTTCCCATCTTCGTTTAAGACAATCCCGTTGGTAACGCAATTGAGAAACGCCGGTTTGTCAAAAAGGGCCGCACCGATGACCACTAAGGTGTAGAACCACCCTCTTGTCTGGTCCAGTCCTTCACAAATAAAGTCGGCCGGAAAATGCTCCTCCACAAACTCTTTATTTTCAAAGGGGTAGTGGTTTTGGGCATAGGGCATCGACCCCGATTCAAACCAACAGTCCAAAACATCCCCGATTCTGCGCATAACACCCTTGCCGTCGGCACTGGGCCAAGTAATCTCATCGACGAAGTGTTTATGGAGGTCCTCCACTTTAACACCACTTTTCGCTTCCAGCTCGGCAATTGAACCGATCACTTCGATGTAGTCACTGTTGTCACATTTCCAAATAGGTATAGGGTTACCCCAAAAACGGTTACGACTAATTGCCCAGTCGCGTGCCCCTTCCAACCATTTACCAAAGCGTCCATGTTTCAAGTGGTGGGGCATCCAGTTAATCTGCTCATTGGCATTGAGCATCGATTCCTTAATTTTGGTGATATCGACATACCAACACTCCATGGCACGGTAAATCAAAGGTTGATTGGTGCGATAGCAGAAGGGATAACTGTGGAGGTAGTTTTCTGCCTTGACCAATTTCCCTTCTGCTTTGAGGCGCTCTATAATCCCTTTATCGGCATCCTTAACGAAAAGGCCCTCCCAGTAGGAGACCTCCGCGGTAAACTTACAATCGTCATCGATGGGACAGACCACAGGGATACCACTGCCTTTGAGAACCTCGTAGTCATCTTCACCGAAGCCCGGAGCAGTGTGGACAATCCCACTACCCTCCTCTACCGCGACATAATCGCCAAGGACCGTTTTAAAAGCACCGGTCTCTGCCAAGTTGGCAAAAAAAGGAAAAAGAGGTTCATAGGCAATCCCCTCTAACTCTTGCCCTTTGTAAGTTGCCACAATTTCATACTCTTCAGGATTGCGAAAATAGTCCGTAAGGCGCTCTTTGCCTAGGATATAGTAGAGGTCTTCCCCTTTATCGTGCACTTTGACATAGTCGATTGAAGGCCCTAAGGCCAAGGCTAAGTTACTCGGAAGGGTCCAAGGAGTCGTTGTCCAAGCTAGAAAGTAACTCTTCTCTTGGTCTAAAATACGGAAGCGCACCGTGATAGCTTGATCAACTACATCACGGTAGCCCCCCAGATTTACCTCAAAGTTGCTCAAAGGGGTGGCCAATGCGGGACTATAGGGGAGGATGTTGTAACCCTCGTAAATGAGACCTTTCTCATAGAGAGTTTTAAAAACCCACCAGATAGACTCCATATAATCTCT
>JBAYSE010000015.1:0-21166 GCA_041676265.1 Sphaerochaetaceae bacterium | reverse complement strand
CATCTTGGCAATAATTCTCCCTTTAATCTCTTGAGAGTCTTCTTGCTCTAAAACGGTTAGGCCATCCATAAAGGTGTTTGCAAATTCACTTAAATTAGGTTTAATGACATCAACGCCGTAGGGGAGAGACTGGAGGAGGTCGCCCCCTTTAATATCCAAGATTACCCTTTTACCTTGAGCTTTGGCCTCTTTTACAAAATCGGTGTAAAGAGAGGGGGAGTAGCCGGGACTCCGTGTCCCAGAGATGACTAGAGTGGCACTCTCTTGTAAAGCTGTTTTAAACTGCTCAACAATCATCTCTTCAGTCCCCTGAGCCACCTCCTGTGGTTCTTCTACTAGCTCTGTAGTTGTTTTATTATTACTGTTAATAATGGTGGTGCAGGTGCGAATAGTACTCCGGGAGTCGCTCCAAAAAAGTTCTATACCATCACCTTTCAACATCTCGATGAATTCTTGGGTACGGTGGGAGCCAAGGTGGGTTAGATGGATAGCTTTGCCTCCCAGTTGAGCAATAACACGGGCTACGTTGACCCCTTTACCCGAAGCATCGAGGCGGTAATGGTCCGATCTATTAACTTCTCCTTCCAAGAAGGTCTCAAATACCATAGTTCTTTGAAATGTTGGGTTTAAACAGACAACCAGAACTTTATTCACTTCTATCCTCCACAAGAAAAGAGATCTCTAATTTTTCCCGCTCTAGCACTAATTTTCGCAGTTTAACGCCTGCTAATTTAAACATCCTCAGGCTGGCGGTAATTGAATCGGTTCCCTCATATTTATTGCTAAGGTAGACCACCTCTGTAATTCCCGCTTGAATGATGGCTTTAGCACACTCATTACAGGGAAAGAGGGCGACGTAGATCGAGCACTCTTTTAAATCGCGGGAAATACTGTTCAAAATTGCATTGAGTTCAGCGTGGCACACATAGGGGTACTTCGTCTCTAAGTAGGCCCCCTCTCTAGCCCAAGGCAGCTCATCATCGCTACAGGCGGCGGGGAAGCCGTTGTAGCCCACTCCTACGATTTTTTTGTCGGGGTTTACAATACAAGCCCCCACTTGGGTATTAGGGTCTTTGCTCCGTTGGGCCGACAGGAGAGCTATTCCCATAAAATACTCATCCCAACTAATGTAATCGGTGCGTTTCATAGTTCTCCTCCTAAAAAAGTGAGAATCTCGTCCATTAACTCCTTTTGCACCGAGTTGTACATTAATAGAACATGTTTACGGTGTGTTGCTTGCATAGCCGTGGGGCGAGATTTAAAGTTTTTGGAATTAACCCCATGCCCTATTATGCTGAGGTTTTCAAATCGAATGGTTTGGTCTCCCCGGTCGTGGATGGCCAGTAAGGGAGCGGTTATTTGCGGTAAGTTTTTCCTGATTTTCTTTAAAGCATGCATAAAACTGACTCCCCCCTGTACAAAGCTCCCTTTATAACCAATCCAGAGTTCGTCCCCGTCATTCACTTCTTGTCCCCCCTTGTAGATTGAAGGCGAGAGGGCGGGGGTGAAGAGGGCCACAATTCGCATCAGGTAGAAGAGCCAGTTCTGCACCGCCCCTAGGCGTAAATCGTTGAGGAAGACGGGTGCCGCGATTGTAACGAGAGCATCGGGGGCCTCTGCTCCTTTGAGTTCTTCTCCCGCTAAAAGGGTCATCGCCCCTCCCATACTGGTTCCTAAAAGAAAAAGGGTATCGTACTCTTGCCGTTTTGTGAGGAAGAACTCTTTCAGGTAGGTGTACCATTGGGTAAAAGTTGTCCCATAGAGGTCCTCGGGAGAGGTGCCAAATCCCGGTAACAGGGGGGCATAAACATCGTAGCCCGCTTCATAAGCTCTTTGAGCGGCATAGGTGAAACTATAAGGGGTGCTGGGGTAGCCGTGCACCATGATTATAGCGCGATTGGCCTCCTCGGGGTGCTTTAGAGTGATGGGGAGGCAACGGGGGTCAAAAACTTTATCCAAGGAGACGGTGAGTTTGACTCCCTCCTCTTCACGGTAGCCCCACAGTTGGGAGCTCCACCCTAATATGAGCAGAAGGACTACAATTACGATAAATGCCATCATGAGCTCAGAATAGACGAAAAGTTAGCTTGAGACAAGTAAAACGGCTCCTCAAAGAGGAACCGTTGGTAACTATTTTTACATAAAGACCGCTAGGGCTGGCCTTAAACCGTTGATTAAAGGTTCCATAAAAGGTACCACGGCTAACAATACACCAGCGGCTACTGCCGAACCTATAACACCGGCTACGTTGGGACCCATTGCGTGCATTAAGAGGAAGTTCTGTGGGTTGTACTCTTGGCCGACTTTACTGGAGACTCTGGCAGCCATGGGGACCGCAGAAACACCGGCTGATCCAATTAGGGGATTGATGGGGTGTTTGGGGTCAATTTTGTTCATCAGTTTGGCAATTAATACCCCGGCAGCCGTTCCAAAGCCGAAAGCAATCATTCCGAGCACCAAAATACCTAAGGTGTTGAGGTTAAGAAAGCCGGTAGCTTCCATCTTGGAACCAACCGAGAGACCCAAGAAGATAGTGACCGTATTCATTAGAGCGTTTTGCATTGTGTCACTGAGGCGATTAACGACGCCACACTCTCTGGCGAGGTTGCCAAACATGAGGGCACCAATTAAAGGTGTTGCTGATGGCAAGAGGATAGCACAGATTGTCAGTACCGAAATGGGGAAGAGGATCTTCTCAATTTTAGAAACCGGCCTCAGCTGTTGCATCCTGATTAACCGCTCATTTTTAGTAGTTAGCGCCCTCATAATCGGAGGCTGGATTATAGGGACGAGGGCCATGTAAGAATAGGCGGCGACTGCTATCGACCCCAATAGGTCGGGAGCCAGCCGGCTGGTAACATAGATAGCCGTTGGTCCGTCAGCTCCTCCAATAATCCCAATCGAAGCGGCAGCGTGGAGGTCAAAGTTTATTCCTGGGATAAAACTCAGCCCAAGGGCTCCCAAGAGTGCAATGAAAATTCCAAACTGGGCTGCGGCGCCTAACAAGAGGGTCTTGGGATTGGCAATGAGGGGGCCAAAGTCTGTTAAGGCGCCCACCCCGATAAAGATCAGGATAGGGAAAAGACCCGTCTCAATTCCGGCATCATACAGAATCTTAATAAAGCCGACGGCACCCAAATCACTGGTTGGGTCCATTCCGGCGATGTAAGCAAAAGGGATATTGGCTAAAATACAGCCAAACCCGATGGGGACTAACAGAAGAGGTTCAAACCCCTTGGCAATTGCCAGATAGAGGAGCACAAACCCTACGAGAATCATCACCGCATTGCCCCAGCCGCCTGCTGAGAGGAAACCGAGGAGTCCGGTTGTTTGCCATAATTGTGAGAATGCTTGTCCAATCATACTACTACTCCCTATCCTAGAACCATAAGCAGGTCATCAGCCATTAGTTGATCACCTTGTTTTACTAATATTCGTTTTACCGAGCCGGCGACAGGCGCAAAAATCTCATTCTCCATCTTCATCGCCTCCATCACCATTAAAATACCATTCTCCTCAACTCGGTCGCCCTCTTTAACTTCAATCCTTAAAACTAACCCCGGCATTGGTGCTCTAATTTCACTATCGCTAGTAGCAGGAGTTGGGTTTGTGGCAACTGCAGCCGGTTTAGGATTAGCTACGGGGCCAGGATTGGAAGGATTGCCTCCAATTACCAACAGGACATCATCAGCGTTAAGTTGATCGCCCTGTTTAACTCTAATTTCTGTAACAACACCGGCGATGGGCGCAAAAATTTCGTTCTCCATCTTCATCGCTTCCATCACCATCAATACATCATTCTCGCTGACATTATCGCCAACTTTGACGTTGGTGCGGAGGATTAAGCCTGGCATGGGAGCTTTGACTTCAACGGCTTTAGCGGGGGCATTTGTGACTACAGCCACCTGTTCAATACCCTCTTTGACATTAATATTGTAAGGCACGCCATCCACAAAAGCCTGTTCACCTTTAAGTTGAACGGTGTAGGTGGTGTTGTTGACTGTAATGGTGTAATCACTGTCACCGGTTTTAGCAGGGGCGGCCACCTTTTTCTCTTTGCTCTTGAGGCGAACGCCATTTACCCGAGCGTTTCCGGTGAGGTAGAGAATCCCTTTCTCTTTACAGGAGGCGGCAATGAAGATATTTTCATCGGTTATGGGGAGATTCTCTGCCTTTAACATCTCAATCGCGGCGTCGCGTCCTTTTTTGGGATCTTTATCGTTGATATCAACCGCCTTCTCGGTGGTTGGTTCGAGTTTGAGCTGTTCGCTGGAAATCTTAACAACCTCGTCATCCGGGGTAACCGGAGTTTTTCCAAAATAGCCGAGAACCATCTTACCATACCCTTCGGCAATCTTCTGCCAAGGGCCAAACATGACGTTATTGAAAGCCTGTTGGAAATAAAATTGTGATACCGGGGTAACACTGGTAGCATAACCGCCCTTAGCCACAACATCTCCCATCGCCTTGGTAATATCGCTATATTTACTCATCAAACCGTTGTCCCGTAACATCTGGGTGTTGGCCGTGAGGGCTCCTCCCGGCAGAGGGGAGAAGGGGATGAGGGGGTTGACCATAGTTGCCTCGGGGGGCAAGAAATAGTCCGACATACACTCTTCAAAGATTTGCTCAGCCTCCATCACCTTGTCGATATCGATATCGAGGGTGAAGTCGGTTCCTCTGAGGGCATGCCACATCGTAATTACATCGGGCTGACAAGTGCCCCCCGAAACGGGGACAAGGGAGAGGTCAACCTGGTCGGCACCTGCCTCTAAGGCGCTGATGTACTGGTAGATACAGACGCCGGCGGTATCGTGGGAGTGGAAAACGATATTCATCTCTTTGCCGAGTAACTTACGGGCCCGTTTAATGGTCTCGTGGACAATCTTAGGGGTACTGGTCCCTGAGGCGTCTTTGAAACAGACCGAGTCATAGGGGATGCCCGCATCGAGAATGTCGCGCAAGGTTTTCTCGTAGAACTCTGGATCGTGGGCGCCGGTTGCCCCGGGAGGGAGGGCCATCATGGTGACACAAACCTCGTGCCTTAAGCCGGCTTCGTGAATTGAGCGCCCGCTATCGATTAAGTTATCGACATCATTGAGGGCGTCAAAGTTACGAATAGTCGAAATTCCGTGTTTCTTGAAAAGTTTGGCATGCAGGTCAATTATGTCGCGGGGTTGAGAATCTAGACCTACTACGTTAATACCCCTAGAGAGGGTCTGCAGGTCGGCATCCTTTCCGGCAACACGACGGAATTCGTCCATCATATCAAAAGCATCTTCATTGGTGTAGAAGTAGAGGGATTGGAAACGGGCTCCTCCACCTGCCTCAAAGTGGGTTATACCGGCGGCTCTGGCCGCTTCCACTGCCGGCATAAAATCTTTAGTAAAAACTCTGGCTCCATAGACGGACTGAAAGCCATCTCTGAAGGCTGTACACATAAATTTTACCTTTTTCATAGGGGCTCCTTAGCTTCTTTTAATGTTTTGGTGATCGCGCAATTGCTGCAACAATAGCGGCAGCAACTTGTGCCCCCTCAGCTTCAGCAGAGGCTCCTTGAAAAGGAGGTTTTGAGGCATTCGATTTGTCAGGAAGATATTTTCTTACCAGCAGGGAGAGAAATTTTGTCGAAAAGACTAACAAAACCAGAAAAACAAAGACGACTCCCATCCCTAAAAGCATGATAATAATCCCATTGTTAATTTGGGTTAGAAGTATCTCTCGAGGTAATTGTTGTAGCATGTGCTGTGCTCCTTAATCTTTGCTATACACCAATTTCGGTGCATGATTTTAAAGTCAATCTACTATAGCGGGAAAGTGGAGCTCTTTCAAGGTGTTTTGCCTCCCTTGTAATTTAATTAACCACTCGCTACATTCAGTACTTGAGAGAGGTTCTGTGGAGAGGAGCAATGCGCACTCTGGCGGGGATTATTATCATCGGCTCAACAGAGCCGGTAGCCAAGAGGCTCAGGGGATAGCCAAATATCTGGAAGAGAGGATGGCGTACTATGAAGAGTTTTGAGCGCTTAAAATGGAGGACCCTCGGGAGAGAAAATCTCCTACATGGGGGTATCTTCAGTGTTAATAGAGTTGAAAGAGAGTCCTCAGATGGAAGGGTTGGCTCTTTTATTGAGATAGATGCCCCCCAATGGGCTACCGTTATCCCGTGGTTCCGTTCAAAGGAGGGCCTTCCCCATTTCCTGATGGTACGTCAGTATCGTCATGGCAGTGACTCCATAACCATCGAATTCCCCGCCGGTACGGTCGACCAAGATGAAGAGGTGCAAACTGCAGCCCTGCGTGAACTGCGCGAAGAGACCGGTTATATTCCGACGGGAAAAGTTCACCAAATTGGCAACATCTCACCTAACCCCGCTTTTATGAATAACCGAGTCTGGTTTTTCCTAGTTGAGGGGGTCAAAAAAGTGGGGGGTCAACAGCTGGACCGTAACGAGCAACTCGACATCTTAGAAGTACCGGTGCAAGCGGTGGTAGACTCAATGGGTAGTGGCCTCTATGATAATGGCATAATGATGATTGCGCAGGCCTATTTCTTACGCTTTGCGCAAAATAGAAGAGATCTCTTGCAGTAGGGGGATTTATGAGGAAAATCGGTATAGCTCTTGTTCTGATCCTGGCAGCCTTTTTTTTAAGCAGTTGTCACTCCGTATCTCTAGTTGAAAAAAGTCGTACAATTTCGGTACAGGCGACGGGGAGCCTCACCGTAGAGCCCGACACAGCAACGCTGGGGGTGACGGTGAGTGAACTGGCGTCAACCACTAGTGAAGCGCAACAGTTGGCGAATCAGAAAATAGACAAACTACTCCAGATAGCGCTCAGTTTAGGCATTGGCGAGAAGGATATCAAAACAACATCCCTAGAATTCTTTCCTGAGTACCAATGGAAAGATGAGGAGCAGGTCTTAGTTGGCCAAAGGGTGCGGCAACGTCTGGCAATAGTGGTTAAAGAGCTCGAAAAAACCCTGCCTTCCTTAATCGACCAAGTAGCGACCCTTAACGGTGTAACAATGGGGCAGATTGCTTTTTCCAAAGGTGAGACCGCAGATGAGTATAGGATAAGCAGGACTCTGGCAATACAAAAGGCTATTGAGAAGGCTTCCAACTACGCAGAAGCTGTCGGAATGAAATTGGGTAAACCTCTTGTGATTAACGACTACTCAGCAGCCGATGCTAAAAATGCTCCGGTAGCGATGATGGCGCGCTCAGTGGCAGAGGGCTACAGTGGTGCTCAAGTGCCTACCGGCACCCTCGATATCACGAGCACGGTTACGGTGCTCTTTGAGCTATTGTAAAAGGAGCTCCTTCTCGGCAGTTTCACTGAGGGTCATCACTACATGGAGGCGCTGGCCCTCTTCAATATATTTATCACCCCTCTTAAAGCCGAGTGAGGCATAAAAATTGGAGGCTTGCACTTGTGAGTGGACGTAGATACGCTCCTTTCGGTAGAGCTCACGTGCCCTTTTGACGCCTTCAATAACCAGCAAGCGTCCCAATTTATTACCCCGATACTCTTTTAAGAGGGCGATTCTTTCCAGTTTTAGCCCCTCTTCAGTTTTACGTATCCGCAGGGTTCCAATGGGATGAGCCCCCTTTGTTAACAGTAGATGGGCACTCAAGGCATCGTTGGAATCTTGCTCTACTTCAGAGGGGACCGCCTGCTCTTCAATAAAAACCCTCCGCCTGATTTCACGGCAAGAATCCATTGTGAGGGGCATTGAGGCTTCCACAGGGATAAAGACGAATACCAGGCTATCAATTTCTTTCATTCTTTGGCCTTAATATGGTAGAGCCGCCCGGAGAAGTCTCCCATTACCCTTGTCTCTTGGTCGTACCCCTCTCCGGTGAATTGCTGGTTGAGTACAATCCCATGGTAGGCTAACAGGTCCCCGCCAACCGTGTAAAACTCAACTTCGTTCTCAAGGGCAATTTTTTCACTGACAATGCGCTGGAGAGCCCCGTCATTTTTGATTTTGATGGGCGAGTACTTGTTGAGGAGCGTCCCGAAACTCCTTATGTCGATATATTCCAGTCGAGGAGCGACTGTATAGACTTTAGTGACATCAACTATAGGGACCTTTAAGATGTCTTGGGGTGCACTGGTGTGAGCGTGTTGCTGAAAGAGGAGTACCAGCATCTCAGTCCTGTCTCGGTTAGTCACAGCCCAGAGGGTTCTGTTCGCCCCTGTCGGTTCAAGACGGAAAAACTCTCCATACTGAAAGAGGGCCCGGTGCGATTTGTAAAAAGCAATTTGTCGCTCGATAGTGATCTTCTCCTGTTTGGAGAGGAGCAGGAGGTCTACCTCGTACCCTAAGAGGCCAAAGGCGGCTACATTGAAACGGGACTCAAGGGAAGAGTTCCGCAGAGTTTGGTGGCTGGGGGAATCAGCGACCCGATTGGCCATCGTGGAGAGGGGGTAGGCATAGCTACTGCCCTCTTGGATTGCTAGGCGGCTGAAGGGATCGCTATTCTCACTCACCAGCGCTTGGCTCATATAACAGAGGATACCGAGGTCAAACCGTCCACCACCGCTGGCACTCCCTTCAAAAAGGATATTGGGGAAAGCCTCTACAAAGCGCTGTAAGAGGGCGTAGAGTCCCAACATATAACGGTGGTTAAACTCATCTTGGCGGAAAGAGCCCCTTAGTGAGTACATATCACTGAATGTGCGGTTCATATCCCACTTAACATAATCGACCTTGGCGACCTTCCAAATAGTGGAGAGGGTATCAAAAAGATAATCACGCACCTCACTGTTGGTAAAGTCGAGAATATACTGACTTCTCCCTACCGCCGGTGTTGAATTGGGAAGGCCTACCAACCAGTCGGGGTGCTCCTTAAAAAGCTGGCTCTTTCGACTCACCATCTCCGGTTCACAATAGAGACCAAACAACAGCCCGAGGGAGTGGATTTTTTTAGAAAAATCGGCGATCCCTTCGGGAAATTTTTTAGTGTTGGTAAACCAATCGCCCAGTGAGGTACTCTCATCTTCACGACTGGCAAACCACCCATCATCCAAGACAAAGAGTTCAATCCCTAAGTCTGCGGCGGCTTTGGCCAATTTTAACAAGGAGGCAGCGGTAAAGTTGAAATAAGTTGCCTGCCAGTTGTTGAAAAGGACCGGTCGCTCGAAATGCTTCCCCTTTGCCCGAATTATATGGGAGTTGATGAACCGGTGGAAGTTGCCACTGGCTCCATTGAGTCCCTCATGGGAGAAGGTCAAAATAGCTTCAGGGGCAGAGAATTTCTCGCCACTAAAGAGTTGCCATCCAAAAGTCGCGGGGTTGAGCCCGGTTAAGAGGCGGACTTGCCGGCGCTCGGTGACTTCGACGCTTTGAGCGTGATCTCCACTGTAGATTAAATTACAGCCGTAACAGTTGCCGTGAAACTCTGTACACCCCTGTTCGGCTAAAAAGAGGGCCGGGTTATGAAAATGGGAACTGCTACCGGTCTTTGAGTCGTTGACATGGATGCCGCTACGTAGTGGTGTCCTAGTTCTATGGCGCTCTCGTCCCCAAGCGCCGTCAAAAGTGATTAAATCATAAGTGCCGACCGGTAAATCTAGTTGTAAACTGGCAATTCTTCTGAGGTCGACCTTCTCCTGCCCTTCGTTGGTCAAGGTGACCCGCCGGGTGATCACATCGGTCTGTTCAAAGACAGAGTAAATTAGCTCGAGTCTCAAAAGGGCACTCTTTTCAGAGAGTACTACTATTAAAGTGGAGCACTCATCACTATTTCCGTAAGATTCGGGGAGGTTGGCGAAAGAGCGCGGTTTGCCCTTGATTATCCGGTGCTCTTTATAGAGGAAATCGGCCACCCGATTGCCGTCAGCCAGGGAGTAGAGCAGGGCACTTTCACGGTAATCGCCCTTAGCGTAAAAAGAATACTCCAAACAGATGTTGTTGAGGGAGTAGGTGGGGTGTTCTTCGTTATAGGCGACGGCGTGTTCCAAAGGGAGAGTATTTTTAAAGTAGAGGGGTTGTAATGGCAGGTCGCTGTTAATCCGTCTCCCATAGTAGAGATGCTCCAAGTGGTTAGTTGCATTAACCCTAAAGAGGTAACTGGTGTTCTTCGTGTGGAGAGTGAACTCCTTATTTTTCTCGCTAATCATCGGTAACTCCTATTAGATGAGAGTTGTAGCAGTGACTTTTCCGTGGTAATATCACCTTGATGCAGTATAGCGTGCTGTGAATGATTTGTAAAATAATTGAAACAAATATTAGTTTTGATGCGGGAGAGAGCTATGGATGTAAAAAGGCTTGAGTTGTGGAAAGATAGAAATGCTACTGTCCTTTCGAACGAATCGTTAAGGACTGTCATTGAAGACCGCGGAGGAATGGTCCTCGAACTTAGTAACCTAAATGCGACCGGGGGGCGCGTGAATGCCCATCCACTCTACTGGTTCCACGGGAAAGGGCCCGCAGTAGAAGAAGATGTTAATGCCTCATTTTACGGCAATAGCGGACTCCTCTATAATTTAGCAGGAAACTTCTTGTGTTTTCCAAACTTTGGAGGAGACCACGAGTTTGACGGCGTTATGCACGAAGCCCACGGTTGGAGTGCCAATTTAAAATGGAATGTCGTTAAGTACGGCACAGATGCCGAGTCGGGCGCTAATTGGCTCTTGTCAACAATGGTTAGTGGCAATGCCGGCTACCCCTTTAAGGCTTGGAAACTCGATTTGGTAGTCCCCGGACACCCTGTCCTCTACACCAGCTTTTTAGTCAAAAATACCGGCGATAAACCACTGCCGGCAGTAGCTGCGTGGCACAATACGGTTGGTAGCCCCTTCTTAGAGAGTGGCTGTGTAATTAACTTAAGCGCCGAGTCGTTTGTCACCATAATTGAGGCATCAGAATTCCAGAAAACGGGACGCTTAGCCTTTAATCAAGAGTTTGATGATTTAAGCAAAGCCCCGTTGAAGAAAGAGGGGACCTGTGACCTCTCAATAGTTCCCGGGATGATTGGTTATACCGACTTTGTGGCCGGGCGGATTCCCGACAGTGCCAAACTGGGGTGGAGTAGCGTCATCAATCCACGTCAAAAGATGATTTACCTCTCTTTCTTCCCTGGTCCCGATGCGGTACAAGCGGATGAGATTCCCTTCTACTTTAACAATATGTGGATGCAGTACGGTGGGCGATCATTCACCCCTTGGGCCCTTTATGAGGGGGGCGCCGACCAGACTTTCTGTTTGGGAGTTGAAAACAGCATAAGCTACTACGCCAATGGCCTTAAAGAGGCGGTTGAAAACCAGAGCCTCTTAGGGGCTCCGACAACCTTTATGCTTCCTGTGGGGGAGCGACGCGTACAGCGCTACGGCACTGCTTTTAGTGCTTTTGAGAATAGCAAACTAACCGGCGGAGTTCAGTCGATTGAGCAAAGCGCAGAGGGGCTTATCTTGAAGCAGGGGAAAGCCTCTGAACTGTTAACTTGCGACTCCACCTTCACCCTCCTTAAAGAGATTGAAAAGAGAGTCCTAGATTAGGCTTTTAAGTGTTGCAATAAAATGTCCTCTGTAGCATATTACCACTACGGAGGACTTTTTTATGGCGACCTATACCAACGAACCATCAAGGACCTTTAACGAATACCTTTTAATCCCAGGGTACTCTTCTCAAGAATATAATCCTAAAAATGTCGATTTAAAAACCCCTTTGGTGAAATTTAAACGGGGGGAGAGTGCCTCCCTCAATCTCAATATTCCCCTTGTGTCGGCAATTATGCAGTCGGTGAGTGGTGAAGAGATGGCCATAGCCTTGGCTAAGGAGGGTGGTCTCTCCTTCATCTTTGCCAGTCAGTCGATAGAAGAACAGGCTTTGATGGTGAGGCGAGTTAAAAGCCATAAAGCGGGCTTTGTAATCAGCGACTCCAATATTAAGCCGACGGCAACTCTCGCCGAATTGGTGGCTTTGAAGGAGCGAACCGGCCACTCAACCGTAGCCGTTACCGAAGATGGCTCCGCTACCGGTAAATTGTTGGGCATTGTTACCAGTCGTGACTACCGTGTCCACCGGATGGAGAGCACGACACCTGTGGCCACTTTTATGACCAAGAAGGAAGCCTTAGTCTATGGGGATGAGTCTCTCACCTTAACCGAAGCCAACGACATGATCTGGGACCATAAATTGAACACCCTCCCGATTGTCGATAAAGAGGGGCATTTGGTCTCTTTGGTTTTCCGTAAAGACTACGACAACCATAAAGAACACCCCTTAGAGCTCCATGATGGAGCTAAGCGCCTGATGGTAGGTGCCGGTGTTAACACCCACGACTACAAGGAGCGCATACCGGCTTTAGTGGAAGCCGGTGCCGATCTTCTCTGTATTGACTCTTCTGAAGGGTTTACCGAATGGCAGGCTGAAGTTCTCCGTTATGTGGCGCAAAAGTACAAGGGGAAAGTCAAAATCGGCGCCGGGAACGTCGTAGATAGTGATGGCTTTAGGTTTCTAGCTGAAAGTGGGGCCGATTTTGTAAAAGTTGGTATCGGTGGCGGCTCCATCTGTATAACCCGCGAAACCAAAGGGATTGGTCGTGGGCAAGCCTCTGCTCTAATAGAAGTGAGTGCCACACGCGATGATTACTACCAAGAGACCGGTATCTATGTCCCTATCTGTAGTGATGGCGGGATAGTCTACGATCACCATTTAACCTTGGCGCTTGCCATGGGAGCCGACTTCTTAATGCTGGGGCGCTACTTTGCCCGTTTTGATGAGAGTCCAACCAATAAGGTTTTTGTCAATGGTTCTTACATGAAAGAGTACTGGGGAGAGGGTTCAAACCGGGCCCGTAACTGGCAACGCTACAATGGAGGCGAGGGGGGGCACCTCTCTTTTGAAGAGGGGGTGGACTCCTATGTTCCCTACGCCGGGGCCCTCAAAGACAACCTTCAGCTCACTTTGGCCAAAGTACGTTCCACTATGTGTAACTGCGGAGCTCTTAATTTAGGTGAGTTAAAAGAGAGGGCAAAATTAACGGTGGTCTCTGCTACCAGTATTGTTGAAGGGAGCGCCCACGACGTTGTTTTGAAAGAGAGTAGCCACTTCAATTAAAAGAAGGTGCCGACCGGATTCGAACCGGTGAATAGAGGTTTTGCAGACCTTTCCCTTACCACTTGGGTACGGCACCACGCTTATGGGAAGATAACAGAAAATAGGGGGAAGTTCAACCCCGCTTAAATCTTAGAATATGATTTTAATTGAACTTATTTTTAACTAAAACACATTGACACCCCTTTAAACAATCATTATCATTCAAATAAGTTCATTTAATGGGAGTGTAGTAGGTATGGGTCTTATCCCCGCCGACCGACAGAGACAAATTTTAGCTTTAATTGCCCAAGACGGAGTAGTCCAAGTCCAGGAATTAAGTGAACGTTTCGAGGTCAGTGTTTTAACTATTCGCCGTGACCTCGATTATTTGGCTGAACAGGGTTTTATCGAGAGGACCCATGGAGGAGCCACCTTACGCCGCTCTCTCCCTATTGAACCCTCTTATGCTCAAAAATCTATCGAATTCCCCGTTGAAAAAAGGGCAATCGCTAAGGCGGTAAACCACTTGATTGAAGATGGGGATACCCTTTTTATTAACAGTGGTTCAACTACCCTTGAGGTGATTAAAGCCTTAAAGGGTAGGGATGTGACCATCGTAACCAACAATATTGATGCCGCTTGGGTAGCCAATGAAGAGGCTCTCTTTAGACTGATTTTAGTGGGCGGGATTTATAGAAATCGCTCCCACTCTGTCTCGGGAGGGTTGGCCGAACCGGTCATTCAACAAATATTTGCCAATAAGGCTATCATTGGTGTCGATGGTTTTTCTTTAACTTCAGGATTGACGACGCCGGTCGTTGAAGAGGCGGAAACAACGCGTCAAATGATAGAGCGGACTGTCGGAAAAGTAATAGTGGTGGCAGCCAGTCATAAAATTGGCGTTCTCTCCAATTTTAGTACAGTAGACGCCACCCATATCGATATCTTAGTGACCGATGAAGGGGGGCGAAAACTCCTCTCATTAGCGGAGCTAAAAGAGAAAGGAATTGAACTAATTATTGCACAATAGGGGGCAGCAATGGCTTACGAAGAGAATTACAAGGATTGTGTGTGGATTGATTTCGAGACTTTGGAGAACTTTATGGTAGATGTCTTAATTGCCAGCGGGGTTCCCCAAGAGGACGCCCAAATTATTGGTGATGTCTTAATTGAGTCCGACAAAAGGGGCATTGACTCGCATGGAATAGGGCGCCTGAAGCCAATCTACATCGACCGTATAGATAAAGGTATTTTAAACCCAATCACTAAGATCGAGGTTTTAAAAGATGATAAAACCACCGCCGTTCTCGATGGGCACAACGGAATGGGGCATGTTGTCAGTAAAAGGGCGATGGAGATGGCCATTGAAAAAGCCCGGGAGTACGGGATGGGTATGGTTGCTGTGCGCAACAGCACCCACTATGGGATTGCCGGTTACTACGCCACAATGGCCACCACAAAGGGGATGATTGGTATCACGGGCACCAATGCCCGCCCCTCAATCGCGCCCACTAACGGGGTGGAGAACATGATGGGGACCAACCCTTTGACCTTTGGTTTACCGACCGATGAGGAGTTCCCTTTTGTTCTGGACTGCGCTACCAGTGTCACTCAAAGGGGGAAAATAGAGGTTTATGGACGAGCTGGTAAGGCCCTCCCTGAAGGGTGGGTGATCGGCTTAGACGGGAAAACCAGAACCGACACAGAACAGGTGTTGGTCGACTTAACGACGGGAAAAGCAGCCCTTACCCCGCTTGGCGGTATTGGTGAAGAGACAGGTGGTTACAAAGGATACGGCTACGCAATGGTGGTTGAAATCCTTTCGGCCGCCTTACAGGAGGGCTCATTTATGAAGGCCCTTAACGGGTTTGATGAAAACCAGCAACCGATTCCCTATCCTTTAGGGCACTTCTTTATAGCCATTGACCCGGCTAGGTTTATGGGACTGGAGATCTTTAAAGCCATTGCCGGGACAATTTGCCGCCAACTGAGAGCCTCAAAAAAGGCCCCTGGTGAAAATAGAATCTACACTCCCGGAGAGAAGGAGTGGGAAGCTTGGCTCTACCGTAAAGCGCATGGATGTCCGGTTCCTGAGAGTTTACAGAAAGTGATGGTGCATTTACGCAATCGATTTAAGTTAAATTACGATTTCGATTTTGAACACGAAAGGGGAAAATCATGGGAAAATTAAGAGAGAAAGCGCTCGCCTACCACACTCTAAATGGGGTCCCTGGTAAAGTTTCTGTCGTTCCAACTAAGCCCTGTACCACCTCAGATGAGCTCTCTTTAGCCTATACCCCAGGTGTAGCTGAGCCGGTGCTGGAAATTGCCAACAATCCCGCAGATGCTTACAAATACACTTCTAAGGGGAATTTAGTGGCGGTGATCTCTAATGGGACGGCCATTTTAGGCCTCGGCAATCGGGGGGCATTGGCCTCAAAGCCGGTTATGGAGGGCAAAGGGGTCCTCTTCAAACGTTTTGCCGACATCGATGTTTTCGATATTGAGCTCGATGAAAGGGACCCACAGAAGATTATTGAAATTGTTAAAGCCATGGAAGTCACCTTCGGAGGGATAAACCTCGAAGATATTAAGAGTCCGGAATGTTTTGAGATTGAGCAGAAATTGATTGAAATCTGTAATATTCCGGTTTTCCACGATGATCAGCATGGCACGGCCATTATTACCACTGCCGGCCTTTTAAACGGCGCAGAATTGGTCGGTAAAGCACTCTCTGAAATTAAGGTAGTTTTTAACGGCGCCGGAGCAGCCGGGATCTCGTGTGCCAAGATGTTTGTCGCGGCCGGAGTTAAGTCAGAGAATATCACCATGGTCGACAGTAAAGGGGTCATCTACAAAGGGCGCACGGGGGGAATGAGTAAAGAAAAGGCCGAATTTGCTTCCTCGACGCCGTTGAGGACTTTAAGTGAAGCTCTACAGGGGGCTGACCTCTTTGTGGGTCTCTCTGTCGCCGATTGCCTTACCCCTGAGATGCTTCTCACGATGAATAGAGACCCCATTGTATTTGCAATGAGTAACCCCGACCCCGAGATCAGTTATGAATTGGCAACCGCCACCCGTAGCGATGTTATTATAGCTACAGGGCGGAGCGATTATCCCAATCAAATCAACAATGTTTTGGGCTTCCCTTTTATCTTTAGAGGGGCTTTAGACGTTCAGGCAACCAAGATTTCGGAGGGGATGAAGATGGCCGCCGCTAAAGCTTTAGCGGCCTTAGCCAAAGAAGAGGTGCCCGAAATAGTCAGAAGGGCCTACGGCGGAACAGAGTTCTCATTCGGTCGCCATTACATTGTCCCCAAACCATTTGACCCCCGTGTAATTGAGTGGGAAGCGGTGGCTGTCGCCCAAGCGGCTTGCCGCGAAGGCTTGGCTAAAAAACCAATTGAGGATTGGCAGGCCTACCGACAGAGCCTCGCTAAGCGGATGGCCCATTACTGGTAGGGGACCAAATTCCTTTGAGCTGCTCTTTGGCCTGTTCTAATACCTGCTGGTATTGGCCAGAGAGCTGGTTGAAGTTCCTTTGCAAGAATTGAACAAATTCAGGGTCCTGTTCCATCGAGATATTAGCCCCCGAGCCATACTGCTGACGAAGTTGTTCGCGCTTCTCTTCAAAAATAGGCTGGTACTGTGCTCTAGCCCTTTCCAGCAGTGAGTCGCGTGCTTCGACGTATTTTGCCAAAACTTGACCGATCTTAGCGATAAGTGGTACCGCCTCACTCTGTGGTCCATCAACTATCTCCGCAAGGTGCTGTAGTTTTTCGACTCTTTCGGCGAAAAGAGAATTTTGGGGGAGGGCAATGTTCGCGAGGATGGTAGCTCTAATCCCATCTGCCATCAATTTGCGCTGCTCCTCAGTGGCCTTTTTGAGTTGTTTAGGAATCTTAGAACCGTTATCTTCCAGCTCATTTAAATAAGTTCCGGCTAAGCGACGCCCTTTGTTGAAGAGCTCTTCTTCCCTAATTTTTTGGGGGTCGCCTTCAATGTCTTTAGTTTTTTCGAGGGCAATTTCCCAAGCCGATTTTAAAAGTGACATCTATTTGACTCCTTTATAAAGCATATTCCACACCTAAAGATAGCCTGATACTCGCCTTTGGACAAGTCGCTGGATATGGACTAGGGGTGAAAAAAGCGGTATGGTGCAAATATGTTTTCGAGCGAACAACTATACTACCAAGCGCCCTATTCGAGGGAATTAAGAGCTACAATCATCGCCATCAGAGAAGAGAAGGGAAGCACCGCAGTCATCTTAGATAAGACTATCTTCTACCCGGAAGGGGGCGGGCAACCCGGGGACAGAGGTTTTCTAGACGGTGTAAAAGTTGTCGATACCCAACAAAACAAAGCCACAGAGATTCTCCACTTACTAGAACAACGGGGTACTTTTAGCGTTGGCCAAGAGGTCTCTCTAAAGCTTGACTGGGCTCACCGCTACGACTTTATGCAACAACACTCGGGTCAGCATCTCCTCTCGGGCACCCTTTTCAATCTCTTTAAAATCGGGACAGTGGCCGTCCATTTGGGGCACACAGACCTCTCTATAGAACTTGACGTGGACAACCTCTCTTTCGAGCAGATTAAAGCGGTAGAGGATACTGTAAACCGGGCAATTAGAGAGAATGTCCCTATTGTTGAGCGGACTGTTAAACAGGCGGAGATTCCGTCGCTTGGGCTACGGCGTAGCGTTAAAGTCGACACCGATGTCAGGATTATTACCTTGGAGGGCTATGATGAGATCGCCTGTGGAGGGTTGCACGTTAAAGAGAGCTCAGAGATAGAGTACATTTACTACCTCCGCAGTGAAAGAATTAGGGGTCATTTAAGAACATTCTGGGTCGCCGGTCGGCGTGCCATAGAGGGGATTCGGCGTAACACCATAATAGTCGACTCTGTCGGCACACTCCTTTCTGTTCCTCCGGATGGGATAGTTGAGAGCGTTAGCGCTTTGCAAGCTGAACTCGCCCAAAGCAACTGGGAGCGCAACGTCCATGCAACGGAGGTCGCCAGACTCCTCTTAGAGAAAGCTTATGAGAGTGCACAGAAGGTACAAGGGGTTCCCATCATCCTCTTAGAGGCGAGTGCTTGGCGACAAGATTACTTTAGACAACTACCTGAAGCCTTCACTAAACTCGATGCACTAGCCTTGGCCGTTGTTCGAGAGCGACAAGACGGTAAACTCTCTTGGCTTATTTGCCTAAAAGGGATGGGGGATGAAGGCAAGCTCTTTAACACCATCCGTCAAGAAGCCCTAGTTTTAATTGGGGGTAAAGGGGGCGGGCGACCTCCCATGTGGCAAGGTATTGGGGAGAATAGTGGTTCGAAAGAGGAATTTTTGAAAAAAGTTGAAGCTCTCTTCAGGGAATATTTAAGTGAAAAAGGGACATAGGAATTCTCGAAAATTGAATTTTTTCGCCTCTATCGTCCAGTTTAACGACGAAGGCGACTTGCAATGGGGACACCTCATACAGAAAACCATCGCCCTCATTGCCCTTTTTGTTCTGCTCTACTCAATTGCCCTCTACTTCATTAAAGACCGCTATCATGACATCGGCGCTTGGGTAACTCAACAGATGGGGCTAGTCGGAGTCGCCCTATTTACCTTCTTCGTCGACCTCTTTATCGCTCCCGTAAGTGTCGACATCATATTCCCATTTACCTTCAACTGGTCTCCCGTACCCCTTTTACTGGTAATGTCTTTAGCCTCTATGTTGGGAGGCATTGGAGGGTATTGGATTGGGAGGTCTCTGGGCCACCTTAAACTGATTAAACGGTTTACCGCCAATTTTTCGGTAAACGGGGGACGACTTATAAACCGCTATGGGCCTTGGGCGGTCGTCATTGCGGGCATAACGCCCATTCCCTTCTCAACGGTTTGCTGGTTAACGGGGATGCTCCATGTTAAGTTTTACCCTTTCGCCTTAGCTACCATTACTCGCATTCCCCGCATGATTATCTACTACTTAATCATTAAGGGGGGGCTCGCCTTCATCTTCTAATGCTTTGATAGCCTCACCAATAATCGCTGCCCTTTGGGGTGCATCACCGGTGTAATCCGGGGAGTTTAAGAGGGAGATGACCTCTTCTTGTTCAATGTAGCGCAGTATCGTTGCGTCACTACTTAATAGTTCAGCTAAAGGATTAGCCGCGCCCCTCTGGATAGCCGACCAAGCCTCCAAAGAGTGCTTTCGAATAACCGCATGTAGCACTTGGCGGTCCGCCCCCCGCTTAGTGAGGGTCATTAACAACTTTTCTGTGGCGGCAAAAAGGCCATACTGATTAAGGTTGTATTGGATCCGTTTTTCGTGAAAAGTTAGGTTTTGAACTATTTTGTGGGTTGTTAAGAGAATCTCCTCAGTGGCCAAGAAAATCTCGGGGAAAACAACACGACGGTTAGCCGAATCATCGAGGGTTCGCTCTAAAATATTGTTGGCCGCATTTTCCCAAAGGAGCGCACTCTGGGCAGAGATGAACCGGGCTAGTGAATTGATTTTCTCCGCCATAATAGGGTTGCGCTTAAAAGGCATAGCCGAAGAGCCCACCTGTTTTGCTCCAAAAGGTTCACTCCATTCTCCAATGGGTGGCGATTGTAAAATCCGCAAGTCTAAAGCAAATTTGGCCAAAGAGGCGCTTAAGCCAGCCAGTGCACTGCCAATCTTCCAGTCCTGTTTACGGCTATAAACCTGGGAGGTTACGCTAAACGCTCTAAGGCCCAATTGCTCCATTACCCTCGCCTCAAACTCTTGGGTTGTGATGCCACGCCCCTCTAAAAGCGTTTTGTAGGAGGCACTGGTTCCCACCGCTCCCTTAAGACCTTTGCCTTTGAGAGATTTCCTAACACCTCTGAGGGTCTCTAAATCATCGAGAAGATCTTGAGCTGTTAGAGCTAGGCGGTAGCCGATTGTGGTAACTTCCGCCGGCTGGATGTGGGTAAAGGCAATGCAGGGGTGTTCCAGATTTTCCTCTATCAGGGTCCCTAATCGTCTAATAACTCTAATTAATTCTCCCTCTATTAACTTTAAGGCTCTCTTTTGGCGCAAAACATCCATATTGTCCAAGATATCCATACTGGTAGAGCCGAGATGAATAATTGCTCCGCCAACCGGACATTGCTGGGCAAAACAGATAATTTCAGCCATGAGGTCGTGGTGGATCTCTGCCTCTATCTCACTGGAGCGCTCAATATCGATATTATCCTTTTGTCGCTCTAAGTCGGCAAGTTGTTCGGCACTGACCAGGCCAATCTCTTTTTGGGCTGTCGCTAAGGCAATCCAAATCTTCCGCAAGGTTTTCCGTTTGTAAACTTCGCTGTAGAGCTCGCGCATTGCAGGGGAACCGTAGCGCCAGGTAAAGGGGGAGATATAGGTGGTGTGGTCAAATGAATTGCCCATTACGCCTCCATTATAATAATTTGCTCTCGCTCGGGGCCGACTGAGATGAAACTGATGGGCGCTCCGGTGAGCTCTTCTAAGCGCCTAACATAGGCTTGAGCCTTGGGAGGCAACTCCTGCCAAGTGCGTGCGTCTTTGGTGCTCTCCAGCCACCCATCCACCTCTTCGTAGAGTGGTTGGGCTTTTTCTTGTCCGGCGGTATCGGGCAGGTTAGTGGTAACCTCACCATCAATTTCATAAGCGGTGCAGATTTTTATTTTCTCAAAACTGTCTAAAACGTCGAGTTTGGTAATGGCAATAGAGGTGAATCCATTTAGCCAACAGGAGAAAGAGGCTGCCACCGCATCGAACCATCCGCAGCGGCGGGGTCGTCCGGTAGTTGCCCCAAACTCACCTCCAATGGAGCGTAACTGTTCGCCTTCTTCAGCGTGTAACTCAGTGGGGAAAGGTCCTCCGCCAACGGAGGTGGAGTAGGCTTTAACGACGCCAATAATCTTATCGATGTAGCGGGGGGAGAGACCGGCTCCACTACAGGCGCCCCCGGCAGTGGGGTTACTGCTGGTGGTATAGGGGTAAATACCCCAGTCCAAATCCCTCATAATTCCCAGCTGCCCTTCGAGTAAAACCTCTTTGCCCTCTTGAATCGCCTCACGGAGAACAGGAAGGGTGTCAATGATTTTCTCGCCAAATTTCTGGTTCCAGTGGGCACACT
>JBAYSE010000014.1:0-21347 GCA_041676265.1 Sphaerochaetaceae bacterium | reverse complement strand
TTTAGCATCACGATTCATCTGTTTGAAATCGACAAACCGACTCCCTTTTTTGATGGGCTCTCTCCCTAAATAGATATTTTCAGCCACTGTCATATGGGGAACAAGCACCAATTCTTGGTGAATTACACTAATACCATGACTCTGGGCATCTTGGACCTTATCGATTGTGGCAACTTTTCCGTTGATTACAATCTCACCGGCATCACTTGAATAGATACCTCCCAAGATTTTAATCAGGGTCGATTTTCCCGCCCCATTTTCACCTAAAAGGGCGTGCACCTCGCCAGCGCGGAGTTCGAAAGAGACGTCCTTTAAGGCTAAAACGCCGGGAAATTCTTTACGGATGTGATTCATCTTTAAAAGGATATTTTCGTTCACTGAGGCACTCCTTCCATAAATCTTAACAAAAGGGCCGATTTAGATCGGCCCTTGAATAATACAAGATGCGCTCTTATTGCCAACCGTCAGTGCCATAGTCATTGACGTTATCGGCATTGATTAAGAAAGTCTGAACTGGAACTCTCTTCTCATAGGGCTCATTTTTCAACACTTTATAGGCCAACTTAACCGACTCAACACCGATGCTGATGGGGCTTTGAGCACCTGAACCGACAAACTGAGAGCCACTGGCAATTTCAGCTTTAGCTTCAGGAGAGCCGTCAACACCATAGATTAAGACGTTGGTGCGGTTAGCAGCTTTACAAGCGGCCAATGCGCCAAGTGCCGTGGGGTCGTTTCCGCCCATGATTGCATCAATTCGGGGGTGTGCCTGTAAGATATCTTCAGTGATGCGCATTGAGGTTGGAAGGTCCCCCTTGGCATCTTGCTGAGCTACGATAGTAAAACCTTTGCCCTCAATTGCCCGCATGAAACCTTCGATACGGTCGTTAATTGAGTTCATAAGTGGGGAGTCGAGGACGACAATATTACCACCATTGGGGAAGCGACTAACCAGGTCTAAACCACAGACGTAGCCGGCGTTCTTGTTGTCTGAACCAGCGTAAGCGGTAACGTACTCCATATCTTTAACTTCGGTATCGAAGTTGATTATTGGAATGTTAGCGTTTTTGAGTGCTACCAAGGCAGGTCTAATTCCTTCCCAGTCAACTGGGTTGAGGAAGATTGCATCAATACCTTGCGTTATAAGGTCTTCAATCTGATTAATCTGCTTAGCAACATCCATTGCAGGGTCCATTGTGATTAACTTATCGCCATTGGCTTCTACTGAGTCGCGAATTGATTTCTCAAGGATGATAAAGAAGGGGTTATTCATTGTCATACAGGTGTATCCAAAAGTATAACCACTCTTTGCTTCTGAACGTCCTTGGGCGAATAGAGAGCCTAGAACCATTACTAGAACTAATAAAACTACTAAAGTTCTCTTCATATTTCCTCCATGTTTCGTGATGTCGTGGCTAGCTTGGTACCGTAGCTATCCAATATTCCTATTGTAAGAGAGGTGAGACAGTGGTGCAATTAGTTTATTGTCACCACTTTTGTGACAAATGTCATCCAATTCTATTGGCCAACAGTAATAAAAAAGATAGCGCTTTACAAAGGCACCTCCCTTGCGATAGGCTATTTCATTAGGTATGGATAAGTCGCTCAGTATTGTCTACAACACTATACTGCTCCTCAATCTAATAATCGTGGGTTTCCTCTCGATAGTCATATTTCAAACGACTTATCTAATTTGTGAAGCCGATCAAGCTTGGAATTTTTTAGAGCAAGCCCGTTACCTTCCCCACGTTCCTTGGCATGTACCCCTCTATACTCTCGCTGGTTTTCTGTTACTCGTTATTTCGGGTATCTTTAAATGGAAATTGGAGGGGAAGCGGGATGGCTCGGCCTTCATTCTCATCATCATCGACATAATGCTCTGCTTCTTCATCGCCTACAATCTAAACTTTTCCTACAAAGGACTCTTTCTATTTCTGGGAGTGGGGGCATTTCTTTTTATCGGCAATGGCCCTCTGCGCTATTTAACGATTGCGTTGGTAATGATCAGCTATATCTTTAGTGATTACGATATCATTTCCGTGCGGCTCAATTTAGTCTCACTACAAGATTACATCTCTTTTTATGGTTCCAGTTTGCAAATCCCCCTCTACAGTATAAAAAGTACTTTAGAGTCACTCAACTTCATTTTGGTAATCCTCTTCTTCCAATTCTTGGTACAAAGCAAGGTGCGTGAAAATAAAGAGTTTATTAGGCTCAACAATGAGCTCTCCGATAAACTCCACCAGCTCGAGATCTTACAGGAGGAGCTCGAAAAAAGTGCCCGCCTAAAGGAACGCAACCGTTTAGCCCATGAGATTCACGATATCTTAGGGCATTCGCTCACCAGTATCTCCACCGGCCTCGAAGCGTGCCTTGAGTTGGCAAAGGGGAGGGGTAAGGAGCTCTACTCGCGCCTCGAAAAAATCAAACAGGTTACCAACCGTGGGCTCACCGATATCCGGCGCTCGGTTAGAGAGTTAAAGAGTGATGCGATTGAACGCTCTTCTCTCCTGACGGCCCTTAACGACCTGGTTAACGATGCTAACGCCATCGGTCACCAAAATGTCAATCTCATTATTATCGGTAACGCCGTGACGTTAGACGATGATGAAGAGCAAACCGTCTACCGCATAGTTCAGGAGAGTATGACCAACTCTTTCCGCCATTCACGCAGCACCAACATAAATATTACCCTCGCTTATAGTGAAAAGCAGTTGGCGGTGACAATCGCCGACGATGGTGAGGGGTGTGAGATGGTAAATAAACATTTTGGACTCGTCCATATTGAAGAGAGGATTGCTTTTCTGGCGGGGAGTGTCACCTTTGAAACGGCATTGGGAAAGGGGTTCACCACAAAAGCCGTAATCCCCATCCGTAAAGGGGTAAAACAAGATGATTAGAGTTTTGATAGCTGATGACCAGGAATTAATCCGCGATAGCCTAAGGCTGCTTATCAGTAGCGATGACCGTTTTGAGGTAGTCGCCGTGGCCAAAGATGGGCGTGAAGCCGTTGAGTTAGCCAAGCAACACCGCCCCGATGTTATCCTCTTAGATATCAGGATGCCTGAAATTAATGGTCTCGAATGTGTCCACCTAATTAAAGGGGAAAATGATACCATCAAAATCATCATTTTAACCACGTTTGATGACGATGAGTATGTTTATGATGCCATTAAATATGGAACTGACGGATTCTTGTTGAAGGGAATTTCTAAACACGATCTCTTATCGAGTATCGTCACCGTCCATCAAGGGGGGACCTCTGTTGACCCCCAAACTGCCCAGAAGATCTTCTCTTTACTGGGACGCCTAGCGAGCTCTTCCTTCAAAACAATCCAAGACTACGATGATGGGTTTAAGCAATTCTCACTACAGGAGCTCAAGATAATGCAACTAATCGGTAGGGGGTTTTCTAACAAAGAAATTATGCAGGAGGTCTACTTTTCAGAAGGGACTATCCGCAATTATATTAGCAATATACTGAAGAAATTGGAGCTACGGGATCGTACTCAAATAGCTATTTTTGCCCTCCAATCGGGATTGATGTTAAAAGATTTGGAGACCATAAATGAGTCGTAAGAGGATGCGTCGCCCAGTTAAAATCCTCCTGTTGATCTTGATAATCGTTGTTGTAGTAGTGGCCGTGGTATTCGTCATTAACTACCGCCAAAAAACAATTATAATAGAGCTCTCCCTCTACTCAGGAAATAGCTGGGGGGTGCCCCAAAATTTCGCCTATATTATCTACGACCGGGCTGTTGAGATGTTTGAAGAGCGCTATAAAGAGGAGGGGTACCGGATCAAACTACGCACCGGTACGATGTATAAGGACTACTCGGAGTGGTTTGCCCAGTTAGTTCTTAAAGGCAAAGAGAGTGACCTTTTTCTCATTCTCGAGGAGGACTTTAACACCTATGCCGCCATAGGGCTCCTCACTAACTTGGACAAGTATATCGAACAGGAGGGGATGGATGTGGGAACATTCTTCTCCAACGCCCTAGAGGCCGGACAATACCAAGGGTCCCAGTACTCTCTGCCTATCGGGATAGTCCCCTCTTTTATGATCGTCAACAACGACCTATTAAACTCCCTTGGCTTAGAAATTGATCTCGATAACTGGACTTGGGAGCAGTTCTACCAACTCTGTAAAGCCATTACGGTTGACCTTGATGGGGATGGATTGCCCGACCGCTATGGGGTTGAGGGCTACGACTGGCACCACGCTTTCTACACTAACGATACAACCCTTTTTGATGTCGAAAACCTCAAGGCCGGTTTTGGTAAGGAGAGGATGGAAGAGCTCCTCCTCTTTTTGAAAAAATTAAATGCCCTCAATAGGGGTGTTGTGATTAGAGAAGGGGCCTTCGAGGCAGGAAAAGTAGGTTTTAAGACCTTTAACCTCTCAGAGTTCAGAGTCTATGGCTCTTACCCCTACAAAGTCCTCCGTTTCAATCAATTTGACTGGGATGTCGTGCCTTTTCCCCACGGACCCCACGGGGAGAGTAAATCTAAACTTTATACGGTACAGATGGGGATGAGTAGTCGCTCTCGCCATAAAAATGTTGCCTACAAGTTCCTCCAGTTCATCTCGAGTGATGAACAGTTCCAACAACAAATCTGGAATTTGTCGAATATGTTGCCGGTTAACCGGCGTGTTTTTGATGACCTCTATGCCTCTAAGTTAATCTTAGAAGATGGCCTTAAACCGCTCTCCCGCTATTTTATAGAAGACATCATTGCCTCCTCTTACATCGACCCTAACTTCAAAAAATTTCCCATTATTGACCGCTATATAACTCAGCAAATCTACACCCTAATCGCCCAAGACCAAGATATCCCCAACAGTGTGGTTGTCCTTCAAGAGTTAATTGAGGAGCAACTGAAAGGGGAGAAGAATATCCGCTAATTTTAAAGCAAATTAGAGGTAAGGCCCCTATTTCCGTAGGAGGTAGGCGTATGTTGAGTCTTCACGATTGCTCTTTCCCTTTAGGCTCTCTAGCCGCTGAACAGTCCCGCCTGATTGTAGAGACACTTCAAAAAATTCCCCTTGAGACCACAGCTATTGCTACAAGGTTAAAATTGAGCGAATCGGCACTGATGGCCTTGCTTATCGATTTAGAGCTCAATGGTGTAATTGAGTATTCGAGGGCTAGTGGGTGGCAACTTAAACGATAGCTCTCTTGTTGACCTTATTTACCCCTCTCTATAAACTCTTTAGTGATGGTGGCTCTCATAGCGGGAGCTACTGACTGTAAATTAATTTCTAGGGAGAGATAGAGAATGGATAGGAAAAAATTAGCAGATGCTCTGAGAATTTTAAGTATTGACGGGGTACAGAAGGCCAATTCCGGACACCCGGGAGCCCCCATGGGGATGGCTGATATCGCAGAAGTATTATGGCGCAGCCATTTACGCCACAATCCCAAGAACCCCCACTGGGCAAACCGCGATCGTTTTGTCCTTTCTAATGGGCATGGCTCGATGTTGATCTATGCACTGTTGCATTTAAGTGGATACGATTTACCATTAGAGGAACTGGTACAATTCCGCCAACTCCACTCGAAAACTCCCGGTCATCCGGAGTATAAAATTACCCCTGGAGTAGAGACAACAACGGGACCTTTGGGGCAAGGTTTTACCAATGCTGTCGGTATGGCCATGGCTGAAAAAATCTTAGCTTCCCAATTTAATAAAGAGGGATTGGAAATTGTTGACCACTACACCTACACCTTCATGGGTGACGGTTGTATGATGGAGGGCATTTCCCATGAAGCGGCCTCTCTGGCGGGCACTTGGGGCCTTGGTAAACTGATAGCTTTCTACGATGACAACGGCATCTCAATTGATGGCGAAGTTGACCTGTGGTTGACCGATGACACCGCCGGACGTTTTGAAGCTTACCATTGGCACGTGATAAGAGACGTTGATGGGCACAACAGCGCAGCGATTGAGGCGGCGATCGCCGAAGCGCAGAAGGTTACTGATAAACCCTCCCTCATAATCTGTAAAACAACTATCGGGTTTGGTTCTCCCAATAAGGCCGGCTCGGCGAGTAGCCATGGGGCACCGCTGGGGGTAGATGAGGTTAAACTAACCCGTCAACAACTCGGTTGGCAGTGGGAAGAGCCCTTTTTCGTCCCCCCAGAGATTTATGCACAGTGGGACAACACTGCCCAAGGCTCAGCCTTGGAAGAGGCGTGGAATCGGCGCTTTGCTGAGTATGCGCACTCTTACCCGGCCGAAGCTGCCGATTTTAAGCGTCGCATGAATGGGGAGGTACCCCAAGGGTGGCTTAAGAAATTCGATGCTTTCATTGCACAATGGCAACAAGAGAGGCCCAAAGTCGCTTCTCGTAAAGCTTCCCAAATGGTATTAGACCACTTAGGCCCCGATTTGCCTGAGATGGTAGGCGGGTCGGCCGATTTAGCCCCCTCTAACCTCACCCTTTGGAAAGGCTCCAAAGTGATTACAGCCGATGATGCTACCGGTAATTATCTCCACTACGGTGTAAGGGAATTTGCCATGAGTGCAATTTCCAATGGCATGGCTTTGCACGGGGGTATTTTACCCTACTCCGGTACTTTCTTAATCTTCATGGAATATGCCCGTAATGCCGTTAGGATGGCCTCTTTAATGGGACTCCATGTAGTATTTGTCTATACCCATGATTCAATTGGGTTAGGGGAAGATGGACCGACACACCAACCGGTCGAACAAGCTGCGATGCTCCGCTTAACGCCTAATATGGAGTCATGGCGACCGGCTGATGCTGTGGAGACTGCCGTAGCTTGGAAACGGGCAATCCTCCGTAAAGAGGGACCAGTGGCCCTCATGTTGAGTCGCCAGAACCTCACTCCGTTAGAGAGAGATAGCGCCCAGTTAGGAGCTATCGAGAAAGGCGCTTATATCCTTTGGGAAAATAAGGCTACCCCCGAAATAATCTTAATCGCTACCGGCAGTGAAGTAGAGTTGGCCTTAGAGGCTGCCGGGCGCCTAGACAAAGAGGGGAGAGCTGTTAGAGTCGTCTCAATGCCCTCCTGTGAACTCTTTGACCGTCAGGAGGCTGACTACCGCGAGAAGGTGCTCCCCCAGAGTGTCACCAAACGGGTCGCCGTTGAGGCCTTGATTGCCGATTACTGGTACAAATACGTAGGCCTCGAGGGCCGCATCATTGGTATGCGTAGCTTTGGGGACTCTGCTCCGGCCGATGAACTGTTCAAATATTTCGGCATCACAGCCGATGCCGTCTACGCTGCAGCTAAAGAAATACTTTAGTTTTTAAGCTTAACTGAGCCCTGCACTTGCGGGGCTCATCTTAACTCTTTAGAGAAGACCTCACGATAATTCTTAAAGTCCGACTCCATCAGAGTGACCTGATTGGTGCTAAAGGTGCAAACCTCGTCAAAAGTGGGCTTGGCGTTGACCGTAACGCGGCGCGCAATAGTGATGTGGGGGCGAAAGGGGTGTCTGTCGAGGTGGAACCCACCCTCTGTCAACCGCGCACAGAGTGCTTCGCGGTAGGCCTTGAGGGGTAAGTTCTCTTTTACCCCTACCCACCAGAGACCTCGGTTAAAAGTCCCTAATTGCTCTAAAGAGAGGGTGAAAGGGCCTCCTTTAATCTCTTTCAGAATTTCAATTAAAAGGGGAGTATCGTGCAAAGAGAGCTCTCCCAAGAATGCCAATGTCAGGTGGAGTTTTTCTCTGGTAACCATCCTCCCCTCAAGGGCTACCTCATCGAGGCTCTTTTGCGCTCTTTGAAGGTAATCGAGGGCCCTTTGAGGGAAGTTAAGGGCGATAAAAAGACGCATAGGTTAACCGACAGGTTTGCTCTCTAAGCGGGAGACCAACTCGATCTGTGCAGCCTGCATCCTAACCGGTGCTAAGTTCCTCATGATTAGGGTGAAATCGTCTAAAACCAACTCTCCAATCCGGAAGAAGGCTTGGGGGATGCCCCCGGCACGGTGGGGTGAGAGGATGCAGTTGGGGAGGCTCCTTAGTCGATGGTTTTTATCGAAAGGCTCGCCGGGGAAAACATCGGTGGCTGCAAAGAAGTTCCCCTGCTCGATTTGGTTGGTAAATTCCTCGAAATCGACAACTGCCGCCCGGCTCATTAAAAGGACTTTAGAGCCTTTTTTAATCAAATCGAACTCTTTTTTTCCGAGGAAGCCTTGGTTTTCGCTGGTAACTCCTGCTAGGATAAAAATGTATTCACTCGTCGAAAGAACCTCATGCAGGGTAGCAGGGGTACAGTTGTGCTCTTCTATAACACTTTCAGGTAACCAAGGGTCATAGACCTTAACGGGGCAGTTAAAGGGCTCTAAGAGGGGCCTTAAACTCCTCCCTAAGAGGCCAAACCCAATTAAACCTACACTAGAGCCACTTAATAGGCGGGCGTTTTGATTCCCTTCTGTTACATAACGCTCGGTCCCTTGCCGGAAGCGCATATGCTCCCATGTGATACCGCGACTTAAATCGATAGCCAGGGCGAGGGCCATCTCTGCGACAGGCTTAGCGTAGACTTCACCACAGTTTAGGACCCTAATATTGCGTTTGAAACACTCTGCGTAATCGATGTTTTGGTAGAAATTACCCTCAACATTGAAAATTACTTTTAAGTGGGGAGCTTTATCGAGACGCTCTTTAGGCATGGGGCTCTGCCCTATAATGGCAACAGCCTCTCCCAGGTGTTTTTCAAACAAGTCAGCCGGCATCCGCTCAGCATCACTGGAGACGAGGCGGGCAATCTTCTCCAGCTTGTCCCTAGTTTCAGGGGTGAATATCCGGTCGAGAGTTTGGGGATAGGGGTCACAGATGATCAGTGGTTTTTTCTCACTCATAATATCCTCACTTAGTATTTAAATTTTTCCCATAAGGGGTTTAATGTTTGACTGACTTCTTCAAATAGTTCGAATTTTGCCCGGTAGGCAGCCTTGTGCTTTAAATTGGGGGTATACAACTTACCTAAAGTGACCATCTGGGAAGAGGCCTCCTCTAAATTAGCGTAAGTACCGCTGACGACAGCTGCCGACATCGCTGCACCGAGGGCCCCTAATTCGCCGGCAGTGACAATCTGCACAGGTTTTTCAAAGATATCGGCAAAGATTTGAATCCACAAGGGGGAGGAGGTAACTCCTCCTGCTAAACGGATAGCGGTAGTATGGCTTCGATTAGCTAAAAGACGATTAACATGGATCTTATGGCCAAAAGCGATCCCTTCCAGAACGGCACGCACCATTTGAGCTCTGGTATGGTGGGAGCCTAGACCGATGAATGAGGCTCTTCCCAGGGGGTTATGGGTGGCACCGTAAAGATAGGGGAGAAAGAGGATAGACTGCTCATCAGGGGCCACAGTGGCGGCTAAAGCGTCACAATACGCGTAGGGGTGTACGTTGGCCCTCTTTGCCTCTTCAGTCTCTTTCTGTAAAAAGGTGTTGACAAACCAGGCGTGGTTACTAGCCGAAGTGGGCGAGCTCTCCTCGATTACGTAGTAGTCGTCTAAACAGTAGAGGGAGTTCATCATAATCGAGCGGTTGAGCACCGGTTGTTTACTGATATATTCGTTAATACTCCAAGTGCCGGCAATAACGGCAATATTTTCATCGTTGGTTATATCCATGGCGATGGCACAGGCATCAATATCGAACATCCCTGCGGCAACAGGGGTTCCCTCCTTTAAACCGGTCATTCTAGAGGCCTCTTTAGTAATAACTCCACAATGGTCTCCGGAGCCTACCAGTGGGGGAAGGTTTTCCCAAAGGTGGGCAATATTGAAGAGTTCAAGGAGCTCTTTGTCAAAGCTTTTGGTGGCACAGTTGAGGAGGTTACTTCCCGAGTAGTCGGTTATCTCGGCTAAAGGCTCACCGGTTAAGCGGAAGCGAATATAATCTTTGACTTCAAATATCCATTTCAAATTGTCTAACCGTCCCGGTTCATTATCTTGAATCCAGTTGAGTAAACTGACTGGCTGGCAGGCTAAAATATCTTGGTAAGTTTTTTCAAAAGCTTTGTCGGCCGTACCGTCTTGATTCCATTTTTGGGGGTATTGCCAGGCTCGGGTGTCGGTCGAGACAATTCCGTTGCCCAACGGTTTATCAGCCTGACCCCAGAGGTAAAGTCCTTTACCATGGCCGGTGCAGGCAACTGCGCCAATCTCTTCACCCTTTATATTCCCTTTAGCTAAAGCCTCCCTGATAACCCGGGCAGTGGCCTGCCAAAGCTCTTCCATGTCCCTTTCCGTAAACCCTGTTTTAGGGGTTAACATCTCTAAGGGGAGGGCAGATTTGGCAATTTCGACCCCTTTCTCATCAAAAATAGCGGCTTTACTTAGAGTGCCCCCATTGTCAATTCCTAAAAAATATTTACCCATTTATTTCGCTCCCTTAACGCTTTGGTACCTCTTTACGGTAGAGCCCTTTGCAGGACATGTCAAGGAAAATTGTTCATGAAATCGATTGTGCAATCGATTTCAGGCTTGACAACCGCTATTTTTGTGTTAATCTGAGAATACATCATTACACAAAGGAGAGATGTATTATGAGAAAAATTCTTGTTCTTCTTATGGTATTCGTCCTTGTCACAGGGGCACTTTTTGCCGCTGGCAAGGCCGAAGCGAAGAAAGATGGGGTAATTACAATTGGAATGACAGTTCCTGGACTAGAGTTCCCCTTCTTCATTACCATGCAGGATGAGGCTAAAGCCCACGCTGCAGAGATTGGAGTCAACCTTTTAACTCACGACTCTCAGAACGCTTCTTCTAAGCAGATGGAAGCTATTGAGAACTATATTGCCCAGAAAGTTGACGGAATCTTGATTTCCCCAATCACTGAGGACTCACTGGTACCTGCTATTGAAGCTGCAGTAGCTGCCGGAATCCCCGTTGCTACCGTTGACCGCAAAGCCAACACAGACGTCATTGTGGCCCACGTAGGCGCCGATAACGTTGAGGGTGGTCGCGCTGCCGGTCGCTTTGTTGTGGAGAGATTGGGCAACAAAGGAAGAGTAATTGAGCTCGAGGGAACCCCTGGTGCTTCTCCTGCTATCGACAGAAAAGCTGGTTTTGACGAAATCGTTAACGCTTCTAACGTTCAGATTATTGTTAGCCAGACTGCCGACTTCTCCCGTTCAAAAGCCCAGAACGTTATGGAGAACTTAATTCAAGCTTATCCTAACTTCGACGCAGTTTTCGGGGCAAACGACGAGATGATCATCGGTGCTATCGAAGCTATGCTGAGCGCCGGCATTGACCCGGCAACCAAAGTTACCATTGGTTTTGATGCCGACACAGACGCTTTTGTTTACATGAAAGAGGGTAAACTCAATGCAACTATCGACCAGTATCCTGGCCAACAGGCTAACAGAGCTATGGATCTCTTGGTTGACTACATCAAGACAGGAAAAAAACCTGCTGAACAACTTCAATTCATCAGCCCACTTCCTGTTACCGAGTAATACAGCAAATGTCTTAAACGGATTTATGGAGCCACTCTTGTGGCTCCATAATCCTATCTACTAAGGAGTCCACAAATGGAAAGTTTACTGAAGATGACTGGAATCTCCAAATCATTTCCAGGGGTAAGAGCTCTATCTAATGTCGATTTTAGTCTGAACAGAGGGGAGCTACACGCACTGGTTGGTGAAAATGGGGCCGGAAAATCTACCCTGATGAAAATCCTCTCGGGGCTCTACAAGGCTGATGAAGGGCGTATTGAACTGCGTGGTGAAGAGTTAAAGACTACCGGCCTGCGCGAGATGATCCAGCATGGTATCGGTATTATCTATCAAGAACTTAACCTCATTCCATATTTGTCGGTGGCTGAGAATATTTTTTTAGGAAGAGAGCCAAGAACTAAGTTGGGAACTATCGACTGGCCCAAACTTTACAAAATGACGAGAGATGTTTTAGCCCCTTTCCAATTAAATATTAAACCGCGTCAGAAAGTCGCCTCTTTGGGTGCCGCCTACCAACAGATTGTTGAGATTGCCAAAGCACTCTCTTTAAATGCAGAGATTTTGGTTATGGATGAGCCTACAGCCGCTTTAGCCGGTTTTGAAGTTGAACGCCTCTTTGAGATTATTGCTCGCCTTAAAAAAGAGGGAGTCTCAATTATCTACATCTCTCATCGCCTCAATGAGGTCCACCTTTTAGCCGACCGCATCACCATTCTGAGAGATGGCCAGTTAGTCGTTACCAAAAACCGTGGCGAAATGGATAACGACGAGATGATTAAGCACATGGTTGGTCGTGTTCTAGAAGAGCAATACCCCCAATACGATTCAGTCAAAGGAGAGCCCGTTCTTGAAGTGAAGAACCTCTCTAAAGCCGGTATCTGTGAAGATGTTTCCTTCACTGCTTATGCCGGAGAGATCCTCGGCTTTGTCGGCCTAGTGGGAGCCGGTCGAACCGAAATAATGCAAACCCTTTACGGGTATTTAAAGAAAGATAGTGGAGATATCTTCCTACACGGGAAGCCCATTAAAATAAGGAATTGTCGCGATGCCGTCATTAAAGGCATTGGCTTACTACCTGAAGAGCGGAAACAGCAAGGCCTGGTTTTAGGGATGAATGTCTTTGACAATGCTGCCCTTACCGTGCTGGATCTCTATTCAAAGTTTGGAGTCCTGCAACGTCGCAAAATTGCCCATGAAGTTAACTCCATGATTGATAACATGAATATTAGAACCCCTTCGGTAAAACAAATCGTCAAAAACCTTTCTGGGGGAAACCAACAGAAGGTAGTCCTTGCTAAATGGTTTATCCGCCACTGTGACGTTTACATCTTTGATGAGCCGACACGTGGAATAGACGTTGGGGCTAAAGTTGAAATCTATCGCTTAATGCAGAACCTCGCTAAACGGGGAGCCGCAGTGATTATGATCTCATCTGAGCTTCCTGAGGTGATGAACATCAGTGACCAAGTTGCCGTCGTTTTTGAGGGTAAATTGGTGAAGAAGTTCACGAAAGGGGAATTAAACGAAGAAGAGGTGATGCAATACTCCCTCGGGTTACAAGAAAGGCAGAAGGCCTAATACACTGAGATACGAAAGGAGCACTGTTATACCATGGCTACTAAAATTGATTACAAGCAGATAATAAAGAATAATGGCGTCTTGCTGGCATTTCTTATTATCTGTATAGCACTAGCAATAATGTCACCCGTTTTCTTTACGGTAAACAACATAATGAATATCATCCGACAAACTTCGATTTACGGAATAATCGCCGTTGGTATGACATTTGTTATTTTAACGGGAGGAATAGACCTTTCGGTTGGGTCGATTTTGGCGCTTTCCGGCGTTATTTGCGCCGGTCTTATGAAGCGACACGATGCACCCATCTGGTTGGCCTCTTTGGCGGCAATCGGGGTAGGGGCCAGTATGGGCTTGGTCAATGGTCTGCTAATTACCATTGGCAAAATTGCCCCCTTTGTAGTGACTTTGGGGATGGTGACTATTGGTAGAGGTTTAACCCTGATTTATACCACCGGTTACCCCATTAGTGGATTCTCCGGTGAATTTAGAAAACTGGGAGGAGGCTACTTCTTGGGAATACCGATTCCCGTCATTATCTTCTTGATTACCGTAGCAATAGCATGGTTTATCCTCAACCATACCCGCTTAGGGCGTTACACATACGCCATTGGCGGTAACGAAGAGACCGTTAAATTGTCGGGAATCAACGCTAATTTCTTTAAAACGGCTGTCTACGTTATTGTTGGCATCACCTCTGCTCTTAGCTCACTGATCCTCTCTAGCCGACTCAATTCGGCTGAAGCGGTCGCCGGTCAAGGCTATGAGCTCGACGTTATAGCCGCAGTCGTAATTGGAGGGACCAGCCTCACAGGGGGCCGAGGGTCAATCATTGGAACTTTTATCGGCGCCCTTTTAATTGGGGTAATTAACAACGGAATGAACTTATTAGGCATCTCCCCCTACTTCCAACAGGTTGTAAAGGGAGCTTTAATCATAGGTGCGGTTATCTTGGACCGCCTAAGAGACGACACTAATTAATTATAAGTGAGGTATATATGAGCAAGAGAGACATTCAATCTGCTTTTGAACAAGGGCGCGGCGTTTTCCGTCTAGCCCCTAACTGGGTTCCCCGATCATTTTGTGTACCCGGTAGGCGTATAAAACTCCACCCGGATGACTATTACGCTCTAGGTGGCGAGCGGGGCGGAATTGACGAAAGATGGTTCAGTTCAACAACCCCTGCCGACAACGGCCCTTTAACCGGTGAGCATGAAGGACTCAGTTTCTGTGTCTTTGAAGATGGGACGGAGACCAAACAGTTCCTCTTAAGAGACGCTGTTGATGAGCTTAAAGGGGCCCTTATTGGAGAGCGTCTTTGGAAGACTTATGGTAAATGGCCCATGTTCAGTAAGTTCTTTGACAACAAAGGTCCCTTACCTCACCATATCCACCACCGTGATGAGCATGCTGCCAAAGTGGGTGAGATGGGGAAGCCGGAAGCCTACTACTTCCCACCCCAGTTAAACAACCACGGGGGAGATTTTCCCTACACATTCTTTGGCTTGCAACCCTCTGCAACTAAGGAGCAAGTCAAGGCCGCTCTAATGAACTTTACTAAAGGTGATAACAAGATAACCGACCTCTCAGTAGCTTACCGCTTAACAGTAGGCACCGGCTGGGACGTCCCTCCTGGGATCTTACACGCACCGGGAAGCCTGTGTACCTATGAGCCTCAAATGGCCAGTGACGTCTTTGCGATGTATCAATCATTGGTAAATGATGCAGTTATTGAAGAAGAGCTACTATGGAAGAATACCCCCCAAGATAAAGTTGGAGACTACGACTATCTCTTAGAGGTGATCGACTGGGAAGCCAACGTTGACCCCCATTTTGGGGCAAAACACTTTATGGCTCCCCGTCCGGTACGCGATGAGAAAGAGATGCACAAAGCCGGCTACAGCGAGCAGTGGATAGTTTACAAATCGGGGGCTTTCAGTGCTAAAGAATTAACTGTATTGCCCGGTGCAGAAGTTGTTATTAAAGACGCTGCGGCCTATGGCATGTATGTTATACAAGGCCACGGTAAGTTTGGTGTTTGGGATGTGGAGACCCCCGCACTAATTAGATTTGGACAACTAACTTATGATGAATTCTTTGTGAGTGAAGAGGCCGCTAAAGAGGGAGTAAGGATTGTGAACCCCTCAAAGGCTGACCCACTGGTAATATTGAAACACTTCGGAGCAGGGAATCCTGATCTTGGACTGTAAGTGGAAGAGAGTTTTGGATGGTGTCACTTAAAGATGTTGCCAAAATAGCCGGGGTGTCACCCTCAACGGTTTCGAGGGTGATAAACCGCACAGTTTTCGTCAGTGACGAAACCCGCTTAAAAGTGGAAAAAGCAATCGCTCAGGTGAACTACCGTCCAAACCTCCTCGCCCAAAGTCTTCGCCTAAAAGTTACCCGTAATATTGGTCTGCTGGTGCCGGAGATTGCCCATCCGGCATTCAGCCTCATGATAGACTGTATTGAACAGAGCGCTAGCCAACGGGGACTTAACCTCCTAATTTTTAACACCCACAGCGATACTAAAAGGGAGGCCGAAGCTATTGATATGCTTTTGGGGCAAAATATCAACGGCATAATATTCTGTCGTGTTTCTGATGAGAGCTACGTTGACGACCTCTCGCGTTCCTATTCTATCCCCATGGTTGTGATTGACCGTGCCTACCACAACGAAAAAATACCCAATGTAACTTTAGATAACTACCAGGCAGGAGCCTTGGCAGCGCGCCATTTGGTAGAGGTGGGCTGCCGAAAGATTGCGACTATTACGGGGAATTTTAAGATTAACCTCGCTAGAGACCGACATGCCGGCTTTACCGAAACGTTAGATAAATTGGGCGTTAAATTTGACGAAAGACTCCTCTGGCAGGGGATTTTTTCTTACGAGTCGGGCATAGACGGGACAAATTATTTTATCGACAATGGCCTAGAGTTTGACGGACTATGGGGACAAAACGATATGGTTGCCGCCGGCGCTCTAATGACTATGGTGCGGCGGGGCATACGGGTTCCGCAAGACGTGGCGGTGATGGGGATGGATGATGTCCACTTTGCCGCTATCTATAACCCACCGCTCACTACGATATCGCAACCCTACGATCAACTGTGTGATAAAGCCGTCGATTATATCGATAAGTTGACCAGTGGAGAGGCTATTGAGCAGCATCAAGTTATCTTGCCCCCCACTTTAGTGGTTAGAGAATCGACTAGAAGGAGTAGTAATGAGCCTTTATAAAGCACTCAAAGAAGAGGCATATTTAGCCAATATGGAGATTCCCAAACACAATTTGGCGATTTTTACCTGGGGGAATGTCTCGGCTATAGATCGCCAAGCAGGCGTTTTTGCCATTAAACCCTCAGGGGTACCCTACGATAAATTAAAAGAAGCAGATCTGGTGGTAGTAGATTTGGAGGGGGAAACAGTCGATGGAAAGCTACGTCCCTCTAGCGACATGGAGACCCACCGTATCCTCTACAGAGCTTTTGAAGGAATTGGCGGAATTACCCATACCCACGCGCCACACGCTGTAGGTTGGGCCCAAGCCGGACGGGACGTCCCCATTTTAGGGACAACCCATGCCGATCACACCCACTTAGCCATCCCCTGCACCCCTATGATGGGTCGGGACCAAGTCGAGGGAGACTATGAGTTGGAGACGGGTCTGCTGATCACAAAACTCTTTGCCGATAAGAATCCTTTAGAGCAACCAATGGTTTTAGTTGCCGGCCATGGCCCCTTCACATGGGGTAAGGATGCCCAGGAGTCGGTTTATAATGCGGTAGTACTAGAAGAGATCTGTAAGATGGCACTTTACACGGTGACTATTAATTCGCAAGTTGATGAGTTGCCCCTCTATCTAAGGCAGAAACACTACAACCGTAAACATGGCCCGCAGGCCTATTACGGGCAGGGTGAAAGTTAGAGTAACTTGACGTAGGATTTTACAATCTCACTGCAGTCGTTGGTATGGAACTCCACGACGTTCATCTCACGGCTGGCACTCTCTACCGAATCACTGGCATGGGCTGTGTTGACCATGATGTCGGTCCCCAATTCTCGTCTGATGGTCCCTTCAGGTGCTTTAAGGGGGTCGGTGGGTCCTAAAACGTCTCTAATTTTCGCCGTAGCATTCTCCCCTTCATAGACCAAAATCATACACTTTACACTGCCGGGTTCTTCCAGTTTTTCAACGGGAGTTTTACTGGGGCGCGAACCACTCATAAACTCAACGATTTGCTCAAATTGGTCTACAGCATATTCTGTACCAAAGCTCTCTTCAATTATCTTTAAGCTCATTGGCGATAACTCGATGTCGAAAGATTTTTCGATGAGCTCTTTCCCTTTTTTGGCAAAGACACCGGCTAATTTAGTTTTTAAGTTCTCTTTAACCGGGCCGTAAAACTCCATAGCTTGGGCCACAGAAAGGCGCATTACCTTAACCCCTACAATACGCAGTCCGGTGCGGCTGAACATATCTAAGATGGTGCCGGGGCGACTAGAGGCATATTTCCAGTTATCGGGTTTGATGATCACCAAGGTCCTCTCAACTTTATCGGGATTAGGATAAATGACATTCTCTATGATATTCGGCTGACCAGGTAGCCACGGGGCTAGCAATCTGAAAAAAGAGTCGGCATGTTCTTGGATACGGGGTGTTAAAACGGCTGGTTCAAAATAGGTAATGCGGTTAGTGTTGTTTTTGTCGTAAATTAAATCGGCAAAGGTATCGCGGATTGTCTCACCGGTAAACGACTCAATACTCCTATTCTCTGCATAGAGGGCACCACACACGTCACTGAGCTTTTTACAGGGGTCGACTCCCCTAAAGATGAGCATTAAAGTGCGGTGGGGGCGTCCTCCACTGGGGCCAATATTACGCTCAACGTAAGTGGCTAACATATTCATGGCCGAAGGGAATTCTGGTCGTGTTTGCCCGCGTAGACTCTCTGCGTAATCGTAGGCAAATTTTTTATCGGCGGCAATCATCTGAGCGCCAACCAAAGAGAGGTCACTCTGGCTTAAGAGTCGGCTAACAACACCACCTGTACGGCTCTTGGCTACGGTATAGGGGGTAAGTAAAACGTAAGAGAGAGTCTCTTTCATATCTCAGGGTCTCCTAAAAGTGTCTCTCCCATGATAAGAAATGTGCGAAAAATTGTCTATATCAGACAAAAGTTTCCAGAATAGGGTATAGTGGAGCGAGGAGGAAGTTATGGATAAGAGTAACAGAGAGTGGTATTGGCTGAACGAGCCACAACATACCCTCCGCGATGGTGTCCTGAAATTAACTTGTGCATCAAAAACCGATTTCTGGCAAAGAACCCACGAAGGGTTTCGCCGTGATAACGGGCATGCCCTGTTAACTAAGGTAAAAGAAGATTTCTCCCTCACGGTTCGCTGTGAATTTTTAGGGAAAGCCCCTTACGACCAAGCCGGCGTGATGGTGCGTATTGATGGTGAAAATTGGATTAAAAGCTCCATTGAGTGGGAAAATGAAGTCTACTCCCGTCTCGGTTCAGTGGTTACCAATCTGGGTTACAGCGATTGGGCAACCCGTGACATCCCTTCAGATATTGCCGTCAAGTGGTACAGGGTGCAAAGTCGTGCTAGCGATATCTTCATCCAAACCAGTGATGATGGTAAAACTTGGGAGCAATTGAGGGTAGCCCACCTGCACGCCCATAAGGGGGAGTTGGCTATTGGGCTTTATGCCTGTTCACCCCACACAGGTGGGTGTGAGGTGACCTTCAGTCATCTGGAGATTGGCCCTAGCACTTGGCAGTAAGCGCCTCGAACTTGGCCACAATAGCGTCAAAAAATTGAGGAGAGTGGGGGGAGGTGTTCCACCCACTCGCTCTATAGATTTTTTCGCGCAGCGGCAGGTTTTCTAAGGTCTCTAAAAAAGCACTATCGTGGGGATCGGTTAGCCCTTCGGCATCGCGCGCTTTAAAGGCGAGCGCAGTGAGGTAGGCTTGTGCGATTAAGTCCCAAGGGAGACTTAACGTTTGTGCTTTTATAATGATCCCCATAAGGCGGTCTTCCCAGTGGAGCTTGCGCTTTAAATCGCGACCGACTCTGAAAACAGTATCACCTAGGGCTTTGTTACGGAAGCGATTTAAAAGGTCATCGATGTGACGGGTCAGTTCTTCGGCAGTGAAAACCCCCGCATAGAGGGCTAAAAGGACATCCATCGATTGGAGCATCGTTTGGCGCACTTGGCTTAAAAGTTCTGCATCCTCCAACACTTCAGCAATCAGGGTTAGCTCACTGTGCTTTTTAAACCCCAGGTAAGCGGCTGTGGCGTGTCCCATATTGTGGATATAGAGTTTCCGGTCTCCATAGGCCTCCATCGGAGAGACACCCTTCAAATCGGCTACCGGCGGTATGGGGTTGAGGAACGCTTCCCGATTCACAAAAAGGTCGTTATGGGGTTCTGCACGAATTACCAATGGGTCGCTTTTCGTTTGAATCGGCACCATCTTGCCTATACTGGTCTCAATTAACCCAACGTGCTCTTTTAGGGGAAAATCGGATGGCAGGTGCTCTTTTAACAAATTCCCCACAAAATTAGCTCCGTTATGGATATTTTCTGCTAGGATAATGTCTAAAGGATGAGTCGGTTTTACCGCGTAACGTGCAATTATAGCGGTGGCAAGCTGCTCTGCGATATGGGGCCATACATTCTTACCTACCGAGACCCCCATCAGGTCACACGCGCTAATGGCACGATTGACCGCCTCTTGGTCTTGGGCGTGTAGCGCCTTAACGCCTTTTATAGGTAGTTGTTTGACCTCTTCATGGAAAACTGTCTCTACGATGTACTCTCCTTTTGAGTTGAGTGCCCTAATAAGGGATTCATCGATGTCGATAAAAGTCACTTGGTAAGAGGCGCGGGCAAAGACTTGACCTACAAATGACCTGCCAATATTGCCGGCTCCCCATTGTACAAATAGTTTAGCCATCACATTCCCTCGGTAGCTTTAAAATAGGCCTTAAGAGCAGGCTGGAGGAGACGAGCTTTTTCTCCTGTGGCTTTCTCATGGAAAGTCCCTCCGTGGTACATACAAGTGAAACCTCCCGAAGTAGCTCCCCAGGCACAGATGTCACGCATCTCTATCTGGTCACTTCTCTTTTGATTAAAGTGGTGGGCTAGCGCTACTAGGGCGCCACCGACAAAGTTGTCACCACAACCGGTGGTATCTTTACGTAGAGAGGGGTCTTTAGCCATCATCTCATCAATATAGGTGTTCACGGGCATCGAAGACAAAGCGTGTTTAGCTATTAAATCTCCACGCGAGTAGATTAGTATGTCCAGCGCCCCCCGGGTAATTATTAGGGCTCCTACGCCCCAATTAATGAACGCTTGCGCAGCTTCGTAGATATCGTCTTTACCGCTCAATTTTAAGGCCTCTTCCTCATCAACCAAGAGTAGGTCAATATTTTTGTAGGAAGAGTCGTCCCCCAATGGCCACCTTTTACCAGGATTGGCCTCTTCATTCCTGAAGTCGTAGACCGTTCCCACTACTGTAATAATCCCCTTTGCTTTAGCCCTCGCGAGGACGAGGTGGAGTTCATCGTGGAGTTGAGGCACTAGGGCACTACCCCCCAGTAGGATGATATCGGCATCATAGAAGGAGTCATCTAAATCGGCGGCACCGAAGAAGCCTGCGGCCCCAATGGTGTTGACAAAAGAGCGCTCCCCCTTACCGCCTCGCTGGGTAGGGTCATCAAAGACTTCCGTTGTGGCTGTTCTGTAGTTGGCAACCTCCTTAAGGTAGGTTTTTAAAGGGGTGTTTTTGATTAAGTCACGCACTTTAACGGCCAACTCATCAACGCCTACAGCACCGTGGAAGGTCACAACGTGTCCATCTTCGGCCAATATTTGGGCGGCATGGACCAGTGCAACGACTGCCGGACCTCCCAAATTAACGACATCGGGGCTCCTCCCTTTTGTCAGCTCTTTTAAGATTTCACTGTAGGGACGCTTGGCAAATTGTTGGAGGTGTTCACTGAAAACGAGCCCTCCTTCAATAAGCCCGCCGTCACCGACTTCTTTGGTCCAAAGTTTCTTGAAAGCAGCATCTTCGTATGAGCAATTCATGTAAATTGAATCAATTAAACAACATCCAGCACCAGATATCTTCATGGTAACCTCCTGTTGAGGGCTATTATAGAGGATAAAAGAGAATGTTAGAAGAGTTTTTAGCCCATTGAGCATAAGCGGTAAATAGATTATCGTTTTGGCTATGCATAGAATTATCCTATTTGATCTCGACGGAACACTATTAGATACATCAGAAGGTATCTTCTTAAC
>JBAYSE010000013.1:0-21700 GCA_041676265.1 Sphaerochaetaceae bacterium | reverse complement strand
ACCATCCCCTCCTCAAGGGCTACAGCGATTGGTTTAGGTGAAATATTTTGGGGCCCTTCGTGGACGTTTAAGCAAAATCCAACACCATGGCCAGTCCCATGTCCATAATTAAGCCCCTCCTGCCAGAGAAATTGGCGAGCAAATGCATCGAGTTGGTAGCCGGCAGTTTGTTCAGGGAAAATTTGTCTGGAGAGGGCTAAATTTCCCTTGAGGACCAAAGTGTAATCCCGTTTCATCTGCTCACTGGCTTCACCAAAAAGGAGAGTTCGCGTTATATCGGTAGTTCCGGTTTTGTATTGCCCCCCAGAGTCGAGTACCAAGAGTCCGTCTCCGATTAATTCAACTGAAGACTCCGGTGTTGCGCTGTAATGGGCTAAAGCACCATGCGCCTTGAAGCCGGCAATTGGGGAGAAGGAGGGACCCAAGTAATCGGAGCTCTCTGCCCTAAACTTTTCAAGCTCCTCGGCGATGCTCAGTTCTGTGTACCTTTTTGTCGCCTGAGAGACAGTGTGTAGAAACTTTACCATGGCGAGGGCATCTTCAATATGGGCGCGCCGCATCCCTTCGATTTCCCGCCTGTTTTTGCGACTTTTCAAGTCGCTGGAGAAATCGCGCCCTTCCACTATTTTTACCGCTTTATTCAAAGCTGAGCAGAGGCGCACATTGCTTTTCTGGGGAGAGAGGTAGAGTACCGCAGAGCCGTTAAGTTCTTTTTGCAGGTAGTCGTACACCTCTGCGTAATTGCGGATTTCTACCGAATTGTTTAAAAGTCCCTCTTCAAGGCGTCTAGGGTCGGTAAACAAGACCACTTTATTTTGCCCAATTAAGAGGAAGCTCAAAAATACCGGATTGAAAGGGATGTCGCTTCCCCGCAGGTTCAAAATCCAAGCGATGTCGTCGAGGGATGCGATAAGGGTATCGCTACAGCCTACTTCGCTTAGGAGTTCCCTTATCATATCGATTTTAGCCCTAGAGCTTAAACCGGCAATTTCATCATCCAATGGCGTCACTTTCGAGAAGGGGAGACCGGGCCGATCCAGCCAAATATTGTTAAGCAGGTCGTCAATTTCTATTAGGCTAATCCCCCGATTTACAAGCTCCTTTTTCTACTCTAACGTGAGACTCTCGTGGTCAACACCCACTTTAAAGCCCTTTTGAGGGGGAGCTGCCAACCATTCAACAGGAGTGAGCTCCCCGGGAAATCCCAATTTTTTTAGTTTAAAAGGACTCCCCTCAATTTCTTGAGCACCCTGTATGTAGTAGCGGGAATCGACCCAAAGAAAGGCTTCTTTAAGGGTCACCACGACAGTTCCTGCCGAACCGGTAAAACCGCTAATCCACTGCCTTGTTCGCCATCTGGGGGGCACATATTCGCTTCCATGGGGGTCACTACCCGTGATTAGATAGGCATCTAACCCCCGCTTTTTCATCTCTTTTCTTAAGTTGCTAAGTTTTTCTTCAATTTGCATGGGCCTTTCTTCCCCTCCATCTGCCGAAGGCTAATACAATTAACCCCGCTATTATCATGAGTAGACAGAATATTTGTCCTAAAGAGATATTGAAAAACGAGAGAAACAGCGCTGTTGGCTCACTTTGGTGTCCCCAGTTGATGATAAATCCCAGATTGGTATCGGGTTCTCTAAGGTATTCAATAAAAAACCGAACAATACCATACCCTATTAAGTACCACCCGGAAGTATAACCGGGGTATTTACTCCTTTTACGAATAAAGAACCAGAGAAAAACCCATAAAACAACCCCTTCAAAGAGGGCTTCATAGAGCTGGCTGGGGTGCCGTGGTAAATTGAGTAGGGTACCACTGGAATAGGGAATATTAAGTTGGTCCGCAATATTGCGCACCCATTCGTATGAGGTCGAATAGCGCGGAGCATTGGGAAAAACCATGGCCCAAGGTTTAGTTGAGACCCTTCCCCAGAGTTCTCCGTTGATAAAATTTCCCAATCTGCCAAAGGTATAACCCAAGGGAATACCGGCGACAAGCGAGTCTGCCACTGTTAGAAAAGGTGTCTTGGCTTTACGGGAAAAAATAGCTACACCGACAGCCACTCCCACAACCCCACCGTGGTAGCTCATTCCAGGCAGTCCGACAAATCGTCCATTTGAGAATGGCCAAAAGATCATCCAAGGATGGGTCCAATAGTAGGAAGAACCGTGGTAGAAGAGCGTTGAAAAGAGCCTTGCCCCTAAAATAAGACCAACAATCGTATATAAAAAGAGATTGTAAGTGTCGTCTAGAGTACATTCGATGAGCCCCTTTTTACGTTGCCGGTTAAACAAGAGGAAGGTGACAAAAAAAGCTACTAAGTACATCAAACTATACCAACGCACTGGGAGCCCGGGGATAACTTCAGGAGAAATCCATGCCGGAAAGTCGATAAATTGGAACATAGCGCAAGTGTACGCTTAGAAATTGGTATGGTCAACTCTCACTTTGTAGTCAGCGCTAGTAAAAAGAAGTATACTCAAAGTATGAGAAGGTTAAAGACATTTTTACTGTTGGTAGTCTTGGTCCTCTTCGTTGGGCAAGCCACAGCTGCCACAGGGGTAAATGAAAACTTTGTTCCCAGTTTCCTTGGTGGTTCATTCTCCTCAACTCCCCAAGCCAGACAAGATGAGATTGCCATTAATATGCAAAAACTGGAACTTCTTTACCGGTTGGTTGCCAGAGATTTCCTTTTTGATATAGACCATAAAGAGGTCTATGAGAGTATGGCCAAGGGACTCTTCTCCGGTTTGGATGATAAATATTCAGCTTATATCCTCTCTAAAGACGCTGCTGATTTTAGTGAAGATACTTCGGGTTCCTATGGAGGCATCGGGGCTTACATCTCTAAACACTATTTGGAGTACCGTGATTACACTAAGAGCGAGACCTATATGGTGAACATCACCAGTGTCTTTCCTGGCTCTCCTGCCGAGAAAGCCGGACTACGTAGCGGAGACTTGATCAGCCATATCGACGGAGAACCGGTCGATTCAATGGAAGCAGAAGAGGCGTCTAGGGCCCTAAAAGGGAAAAGTGATACAGAAGTGGTGTTAACCATCAAACGGGGACAGACAACTTTTGACGTGACTGTCATCCGGAAAATTGTAACGGTCCCCACTGTTTCAGCGACTGTTTTAGATGATGGTATTGGCTATCTGAGGATTACCCAATTCACCAACTCGACAGCTTTGCAGGTCCAAGAAAGATTACTAGAATTTAAGGATGAGCAGGTTGAAGCTCTAATCTTGGACCTCAGAGATAACCCTGGAGGGATTGTTGACTCCACCTTAAAGGTGGCCGATATGCTCTTAGCCGGTGATGTGATCGTCCACATCAAAGGTAAAAACCAAGACCACGATAATACCTTAAGGGCCTCTGTTGGAACGCTATTACCCGTGGACATGCCGTTGGTAACTTTGGTAAATAAGGGCTCAGCTTCTGCTTCTGAAATCCTCGCCGGTGCTATTAAAGATAACAACCGTGGCCTTTTAATAGGGACCACGACCTTTGGAAAGGGCCTCATTCAGGTGGTCTCCCCCTTTGGCGATGGGTACTACACCCTGACCACTAGCCAATACAAAACGCCGTCAGGGGAATATATTCATGAAGTGGGCATCCCGGTCGATATAGAGGTGGAGGATGTCCACATAGCTGAAGATGCGATGGATGCCTACCTTGAATTCAGCAATAGCGGAAAAGTTGAAGAATTTGTAGCGGCTCACCCCGCCTTTTCTAATGAAAATGTACAACTCTTCCTTGATACTGTTGTTGGTGACAATGCTCCTTTAGAGCAGGATGTTTACAGACTATTACTGAGGCGGGAATATTTAAATGAGATGCCCTATGAGGAGCGCCCAATAGCTGATGTTGAATTTGACCGTGTGCTGAAACGGGCTGTTGAGTATTTGGAAAAATTATAGACTCAATTATCTTGTAATTGAGGCATCTGCAACTCCTACCCAGTTTGTACACTAGGCGCACACATTATTCCACAATTCAAACATACGTACTCCATAGAGCGCACATATTTCTGTGCGACACTTTACCCAACAAGACTCGTATTATATGGAGATTATCGTATGAAAAAAACATTAGCGTTTGTTTTAGTTTTGGCTTCAGTTTTCGCCCTTAGTGCAGCAGTCAATTTTTCAGGTGGCTTTGAGTGGGATATTACTATTCCGGTGGACGGTTCGCCAATATCGACAAAGGGGTACGATGACAACGAAGGGACAAGTGGGGGGATGAGTTTAAACGTAACCGGAGATTTCTACAAATTGACGTTCAACAGCACATTTAGTGACTACAATGTGTTGGCGACAGGAGATCTTTATATTGATAAAGCACTTGCAGATGTAGGTGTGGATTTACCAATTTCTCTTACGCTAACTGCCGGAAACTCCCGCGTCACGGCTCAGAACGTCTATCAAGATCCAAACAGCAATTACGCAGGTAGAATACGTATCGACAACCTAAACAACCTTCCTATTTCTGCTACCATTGGCTACAACGACATTATTACATTGCTAGTTGGTTATAGCTTCAACGATACACCAGATTCAGGCTTACTTGCCGACCAGGTTCAAAACTACCTAGTATCGGCGAAAATTGCCCCAATTAATGGTATCAGCGCCACAGTAGGTTGGACCAACCATGATCAATGGAGTGAATCCAAAAACTACACTGCGACTCAACAATCGGTGCTGGCCGTTACCGGAAAAATCGAATTGGACAAACTTATCAACAACTTTCCAATTGACCTAGCTATCTCGGGAGCCGCTTCAATTTTCGATTTCGAAGCGTTAGATACCACTTTTGGTGCAGCTGCTATTTCAGTAGGTATCGACGATGCAAGTGCTGATTTCGAATATCAGTACGATCAAGGAACCCATGGGATAGGAGCTAATATCGGTTATGAGGGTTTTAAGAACGTTGGGCTGTATGCAGGGCTGGGTTCTTCAGATGTCACAGATTTCTCCGACACCCTTTGGTATTACGTGAAAGCTTCCTATAACTTGGCCGGAACAACCTACTACACCAGTTTCTCAGAAAGTGGTATCGGGGTGGGGATGGATTTCTCGTTTTAAAATTGCAAGGCAGAGTCTGTCCTGTTTGCCACTAGACAGGACGACTTCCTTCAAAATTTCTCGTTATACAGCCCCCTGGCGCCGTTGGCGAAGGGGGCTCCTTTTTGCATGGATGGAGGAAGATTCACCAAGTAGCTTTTACCACGACATGATTATCTTCTCCGTTTTCCATTGTAACATCGCCTCCGTGCAGTTGAATGGCCTGTCGAACAATAGACAACCCCAGTCCTGATCCTTCTGAATTGCGTGTTTGATCTCCCCTAATCCATGGTTCAAATACATGTTTTAGAATTTCTGGATTGATATGCCCGGTGTTTTCAAATTCCATGACAATAGAACGCCTTTTGTCTTCAGAAGGGAATAGTCGCCAAGTAATTACAGATTGTTCTATTGAATATTTGCCCGCATTTTTGAGTAATTCACAACAGGCTGGCATTAAAAGGCGTTTGTCACCCATAAACGAACTTATACGTACATCCAATAAGACTCTTTTTCCCAAAGAGGTGGAACTGACTACCTCATCGATAAAATCGAGTGCATCTATCTTTTCCAAGCGGACATCATAATCTAGGTCCTCCATTGCAGATAATGTAAGAACAGATGATACTTTACCCTCCAGGTCTTTTATTTCACGAGCCATCCTTTCTAACAACACATCATCCACCGGGAAAATCTTATCAATCATCCCCTCAATAGAAATCTTCAAAGTAGCAACGGGGGTATTCAAGTCGTGTGCAATACTACGCAACCACTGTTGCCTTGTCTTTTCATTCTGTTTCAACTGTTCGTCGAGCCGTTTTACCGATGTGGCAATTTCCACCAGCTCTTTTAAGCCTGGTTTAGCATCGATAACAACACTATTCCCATTCGCAACCGCCTCCAACGTCTGCGATATTTGCTTTGCATGGCGTGAAACCGCAGCGGCAATCCAGCGAGCTCCAATTAATGCCACAATAAGTGCAATTGGAATTGTAAAAAGAAGCGCATGAATCATCCTTTTCATCAGCAATGCGGTCATTGAATAATTCATAGGACTAAACACCAGCACATCGACCGAACCAAAAACTTTTTCTCTAGCAGCATCAGCATAGAGCATAACTGTACCTATCACATCTTGTTTACGAACAGGTTCGGGGTAATGCATCATTAGTAAGCGTTGTTCGTTTGGCATGACTTCGGTTCCCACGTACAGTTGGGAAAAATTTGGATTAACAAACCATTGCGGTCTGTTCAGTGGTTCAAAACCATCGTGTACAAACTTCTCATTTGGTGTACCGCTCTCGATAGATGTAATAGACAATCCTTTGGGGGTCTTTCCAAATGTAAGGATTGTATTACCATCTGAATCGCGAAGGATAAGACCAGAAACCCTGTCGTCAGCTGCCCGTTTTACAACCGCCTGTACCGATTCTAAAGTCCACGAAACATGCTCTCGCAATCCTTGATCGAGAGAATCTTGTAAGCGCCTAGCATAATTTTGAAACACATCAGCGGTAAATTCACGTTCTTGATTTTTTAACGTAATTGTCATTACGGTCGCTTGAGCGGCGAGAATAGCAATTGTAACAATCATGATTGAAGCCAATAGATATACAAAGAGGCTATTATTGCGGAATTTTTGCTTTGTTTTCATGGTTTGTCCAAGTGCCGCCTAGCTACAAATCTATATCCATAGCCACGAATTGTTTCAATCCAAGCATTATTGCTGTGCCCTATTTTTGCCCTTATATTCTTGATATGGGTATCGATGATTCGGTCATACGATTCAAACGAGTAACCAAAACACGATTCTATCATTTGCTGGCGTGTAACCAGATTTCCTGCGTTATCAATTAGGCAGGCTACAATTCTCCATTCTGCGGCAGTTAATTGGATGGACACTCCATCGATTGTGAAATTGTGTGCCAGATTATCAAAACATAATATGGCCCCATTGAGTTCCCAATAGGAGCCCTGTTTTTGATTTTGCAACGGTTTGTCAATCCGACGAAATATAGCTTCGATCCGCAGGACAAGTTCCTTAGGAGAAAATGGCTTTACGATATAATCGTCTCCTCCGAGTTCAAACCCCATAATCCTATCACTCTCAGATGAACGGGCAGTCATAAAAACCACGGGAAATTCATATTGCATCCGTAGCTGTTTTACAAATGTAAACCCGTCTCCATCAGGCATCATTACGTCCTGAACTAACAAATCGGGTTTGGCTTTATTGATAGCCGCCTGGGCATCAAGTAGGAGTCCGTAACCTTCCGTTCGAAACCCTGATAGCGTCAGATAATGTACTACACTATCGCGAATTGCGTCATGGTCTTCAACAACATAGATGCTTTTCATAGCTCCATAATGCATGGGTTACACAGACAGTACAAGTGTAAAGGGTCAATATTCACAAATCTCCACATAGAACATACATGTACTCCAGTTATTGCTCATCATCGATTCGTATATTCAAGGTGCCGAATGAAAAATAATCGATAAGTTCGGCTAAATCTTAAGCCATGGCTGACTAACAGCCAACGAGGAGTACAATATGCGAAAGGGTGTGATTATTTGCTGCACAGCACTGATGTTTCTTACGACAATCGGGTTTTTGTCAGCATCTGCCGTAACCGAGAGTACGGCGACCAGTGGACTATGGAAGACAGCTAATGCGATTGCGGATGCGAGTTCAACCTATATTCCGGGTGTACGGCGTATCTTGTATCAAGAATTAGATGGCAACGGCAATATCGTCTATAGTGACCAAGCAATCGTCTTAATTGAAAGTTCACATCATGGACGATACCTTAAAGTACGCAAATTTGGAGACGAAAATATTTTCTCATTAATTGACCGTTATAGCGATGGGATTGTCATGACACCATTCGAGGATAACCTCGAAAAGCTTGACTACAAATTCAGTGGCATCTCTGAGCAAGTTGATGACAAACTCTGCGATGTTTATAGCTTCGCTATCGCCTATGATGCCAATCTTCCTTACTATGATTCAAATTACAAAGAAAGTGGAAATATCATCAACTGGGATAATGTTGAAGATGATTTTGAGGGAATTGTTAGTGGCTTAATCTGGCTCGATCAGGTTAGTGCTACTCCGATTAAAATGACCGTCAACTATTTGTTTGAAGATAATACCCAAAACGGAACTTTAGAGCTCAGTCAGACTGTCTATTTTGATAATGATAATGGTATCATTACTCCGTCGCTTATCAGGTCAACTGGCACTCTTAGTATCTATGCAGGACAAAAAGGGCAAATTCTTGTAAAAGATTTCATAATCGAAGAAGAACAATTTTCATTCTGGCAAAATGAGAAATTTGCAAGAGGAACTACCGTCATATAAAATTTGCACTACTATTCGTCTAATAAGGTATCTACGCTTACCTAGAAGAATAAGACACTATGTGATCCAGATCCGGAATATGGTCATTTGGCTTGGGTATCTTTGATTATCATAGTGTTTTTCTTCTTTTTTGAGTGCCTTAAGGGTATTATTGTGGCATGGGGCGTTACGATGAGTGATAATATACGTTTTAAATATGTTTTTGCTGAGGATTACAACCCTAAATATGTCAACGGTGCATATGGAGGGGTATCTCCATCCGGAGAGATTGTTGTTAACTTCTACTTTGAAAGACATCCTTTACCAAAATTTGATACTTGTCAACTTCCTTCAGACGGTCAAATCGGTGATTTAACAATGCGAGATCTAGAAGATTTAAACAATCTCGTTATTCGGTATATCCAAAATGGCGTTGTTATTTCACTTGACCATGCAAAAGAAATTGAACAACAAAGGCTTAAGGGAAAAGTAAAGGAGGAGTAAAATTATGGTATATGCTATTTCTGCCTCTTCTGAGTTTCATACGTACAATGACTTCTTTAAGCAGGGAAGACAATCAGGAACCTTAGGGCGACGCACAATAACCTCTAACAATGCTTCAGCCACTAAGGCTGTTTATCTTTCACCTTTTGATGCAATAATCCTTTCATTCAAAAACCTGGCAGATGGTTGGAACGGAGACCAAACAAAAGCTATCCCTAGTTTAGTAATCAAAAATGCGTCAATGATGCTTCAAAATGTACCTAAAGATGGGTTAAAGATATTTCCTACCGGAAGAGAATCAATTCAATTTGAATACGACAACGGGGAGAAATCTCTTGAGATTGAGATTTTTGCAGATCGGTTTGAGGTAGCCCTCTTTGATGATATAGAACTAATTTTTGATGAAACACAGCGACTCACGGAATTAGAAAAGATCGAACAATATTTAACCAAACTCCATGAATCCTGACTGCATTGAACCGCATGAAACTCTTTATCGAGGAATTTTAATCAGTCCCATGGTATAAAATGATGAGACAAACCGCCCATCTTCGGCTGCATTCAAGCAATCATCTGCCTTATCAGTTGATCGTGTGCTGAAACGAGCTGTTGAGTATTTGGAAAAATTTATCTTGCAATTGAGGCATATGCAATTTGCCTTTCCGGTGTTATAATGCTCAAAACACCTAAAAGGAGGCTTAAATTGTCTATATTTTTATTCACACAAGATATTTCTTTGACAAATCGCATAAACAAGCAACTAAAAAACCCCTGCCATCTCATTAGTTCTCTTAAGCAATTTGAATCGCTGAAAAGCATTATCACTAAGGACTCTCATCCGGTCTTTCTTATCGACGATAAATTTCAGAAGCTTAACGTTTCAGGTATCATTAAGTATATAATTTCTTCTGAAATATATGGTCCGAAAATCATTATCACAGAAGATATAAAAATGGGCAACCAGATGCAATTTGTGCACGATACTTCGATTGGTTTCCTCAATTCTCCTTTTACTATAGTTGAACTGATTAACTCAATTATAGATATTTCAGGCGTTGCGGCAGTTGCCCCTCATTTAACTAAGGAACAATTTGAAAATTTAAATCCTAAAAAGAGAGCAGAGTGGACCTCTTCTGTCTTGGTGGGGGAAAGTAAAGCAATTTGCAAAGTGCGTGAAATAATAGATATCATCGGTCATTCTTTCTCTATCGTCCACATAACAGGTGAGACCGGCACCGGTAAAGAGGTTGTCGCTTCTCTTTTAAGAGAAGCCTCCCCTTGCCCTGATCCTTGGGTGCCTGTTAATTGCGCGACCCTTTCCCCTTATATAGCTGACGCAACCCTATTTGGCAGCAAACGGGGCGCCTATACAGATGCTAAGGAAGACCGTATTGGTCTAATAAAAAGTGCCGACGGGGGTATTCTTTTCTTAGACGAAATAGAAGATTTACGCCCTTCTCTTCAAGGTAAATTATTGCGTTTCCTTGAAACAAGACAATTTAGAGCTTTAGGCTGTACCTCTTTTGATTCGTCCAGTTTTCGCCTAATTACCGCTTCAAACGCCCCCTTTGACAAATTGCTGGAGGAGGGAAGAATTCGCCTCGATTTAGTCTCCCGTATTAATACACTAGAGATAACCCTCCCCCCTTTGAGAGATAGACGTGAAGATATTCCCCTACTGGTGGAATTTTATCTAAATAAAATCGGGGAACATAGGCGACCTGACAAACCAACCATGCAAAAAATCTTGGATGCTAAATGGCTAGGTAATATAAGGGAACTCTTTAAAGAATTGGACCAACTAGTTATATTTTCTTCCCCACAAAGTGAAGAATTATCAGGAGGAGAAATTCTAACCAGTTCGATTTTGAATTAATCGCTTTTACCAAATGATATAACCTCTGCTCTTGTGGATAACTTGTGAACAAATTTAAAGAAATTCTCTCAGTACTACCTATATTAAATACACTATATCTTATATAAATTTGCAATAAAACATGACCTTTCTATACCTTTATATTTTCTTATGTTAAAAGGAGTTGACAATATATTAACAACTGTTCATACATTGTTATCCTAATAACACATCAAAGCACAACAACGGCAGTGTCAGAACTAAGTAAGAAGGGTTGTGGATAACTTGTGGACTAGTGTTGTATGAATTGTGTGAAAGTTAGTTTTTCGTGATGGAATTCGTTAACAAATAAGCGATTAGCTTAAACGTTGGATGTTTGCGCCAAGGCCCAAAAGCTTCTCCAACAACTTTTCATAACCTCTCTCAATTTGGTAGATATTCTGAATCGTTGAAGTCCCTTCGGCACACAACGCCGCTATAACCAGAGCCATACCGGCCCTTACATCAGGGGAACTCATTAGCGCCGGTTTTAGTTTTGTTGGACCGTTTACGATTGCACGGTGAGGGTCACAGATAATAATATCGCTACCCATTCGGATTAGCCAATCAACAAAAAACATCCTAGATTCATACATCTTCTCATGGATAAGAATTGAACCCTCCATTTGGGTTGCCACAACTGTAATAATACTTAAAAGATCGGCGGGAAACCCAGGCCATGGGGCATCCTCTACTTTATTGGTTTGACCACCAACCGTCCTCAAAATTTGGCGCGATTGATGGGAGCCAACTCTAAGTCGCTTCTCTCCCAAAATTTCCCAACTGAGACCGATACGGCCAAACCCTTTGGCTATCATGGGCAGGTAGTCTAAGTCGACCCCCTCTAATTCGATTGATCCCCCCGTTGCCCCTGCTAAGCCAATAAAAGAGCCCACCTCCATATAATCACTGGAAATCGTAAACTCGCATCCCTTTAAGTCTTTTTGCCCCTCTATGGTAATTAGATTTGAACCAATCCCTCCAATAGAAGCACCCATCAAAGAGAGCATTTTACAAAGGTCTTGAACGTGAGGTTCGCTAGCGGCATTCCTTATGGCACTAGAGCCTTCGCAGAGAACCGCTGCCATTATAATATTCTCAGTGGCGGTGACCGAAGCCTCATCTAAAAAAATTGAAGATCCTTTAAGATTCCGGCTAGAGATCTCTAGATACCCCTCTTCTGTTATTTCACAAAGGGCTCCCAAGGCTTCAAAAGCAAAAAAGTGGGTATCTAAGCGCCTGAAGCCAATTACATCTCCCCCGGGAGGTGGCAGAGATATCCCTTTAGCACGGGCAACCATAGGACCAGCCAACAAAATAGAGGCCCTGATGGCATCCACAAGTTTTGCTGGGAACTCTATGGAGCGCTTCTCAACAATATCTTTGGTTTGCAAACGTAAGCTGTTGGGACCAATCCATTCCACCTCTGAACCCAAGTATTTAAGGAGCTCAATCATCACTAAAACATCGTGGATAACAGGGATGTTGTGGAGTGTGACCTTCTCGTCTGTTAATAGGGTAGCTGCTAAACAGGGGAGCGCCCCGTTCTTATTACCACTAACCGTAACTCTCCCCTTAAGGGGGTACCCTCCCCTTATTACGAATGAATCCATGCCTAATCGTACAACTGAAACTTATAATTTACAATCTAGTTGAAGAGGTTTGTAAAGCAAAGTAGTATGAGGGCATGGGCAGGGAAATAGGCAGGGTCTACGGGATTGGCAATCCTCTCATCGATATCACGACAACCTTGACGAGCCAGGAGTTAGAGAGGCTCGGTATCTACAAGGGGACAATGCACCTCATAGAAAAATCCCGCCGAGAGGCTCTCTTAGACTACATCAAAGATAAAGAGAAACAGTATTCATGTGGAGGCTCCTGCCCCAATACAATTATCACCTTGGCTTCTTTGGGAATAGAGACGACTCTTGCCGGTAAGGTTGGCAAAGATAAGTATGGAAAAATCTATCACGAATGTTTGCAGTCCGGCAAAGTCGTTGACGAACTGGTCCACTGTGACCAACCTACCGGCTCTTCTATTATATTGATTAGCGAGGACTCTGAGAGGACAATGAATACCTATTTGGGGGCAAACCGCCTCTTCGGTGCCGACGATATTAATAAAAAGAGCCTCAAGACGGCTGACTTTTTCCACTTCACCGGCTACATGTGGGACACAGAGAGTCAAAAAAACTCCATCATGGAGGCGATTAAGACGGCCCACCAAGCTAAGACAAAAATCTCCTTTGACATTGCCGACCCTTTTGCTGTCGGGCGTAACCGTGATGCTTTTCTCCATTTAATAAAAGAGCACGTTGATGTTGTCTTCGCCAACAGTGAAGAGGCTCGCTACCTTTTCGATAACTACGATCCAAGAGAATGTTGCAAATCTCTAGGTAAACTGTGTGAAATTGCAATAGTGAAAGATGGAAAACGGGGTTCTTTTATCAGCTATCAAAAGGAGATCTTCAAAATCCCCGTTGAGGGACCCGTTAATGCCGTCGATACCACCGGTGCCGGTGATGTCTACGCAGCAGGGTTCCTCTATGGGCTCTGTCGTCACCTCTCTGTAGAAGAGAGCGGCTATTGTGCCTCTTACCTTGCAGGGGAGATCATTCAGCAACACGGAGCTCAGTTCTCTAAAGAGAAGAGTTCTCAAATTAGGCTCTTTTTAGAGAAGACCTTCGGGGCGCTCTAAGATGGCCTCCCAGGGGACCCCTTCTTGCCCAAAATGACCATAATTCATGTGTTCCCGGTAGATTGGACGGAGAAGGTCGAGTGTCTCAATTATTCCGGCGGGAGTCAGGTCAAACACTTCAAGAACCAATTTTTCCAAGTCCCCGTCATCAATTTCGCCGGTGTTAAAGGTGTCAATCATAATTGCGACCGGTTCGGCGATACCAATCGCATAGGAGATTTGGACTTCGCAGCGACTACACAATTGCCACGCTACCAAGTTCTTGGCAACGTAGCGGGCCATATAAGCACCGGAGCGGTCAACTTTGGAGGGATCTTTGCCACTGAAAGCCCCTCCTCCGTGGCGTGCCATTCCCCCATAGGTATCGACAATAATCTTTCGTCCGGTCAACCCCGCGTCCCCGTGGGGTCCTCCGATTACAAAACGCCCTGTTGGATTGATATGGTAGACGGTGTCGCTCTTGAGCAGCCCAGTGGGCTCTAAAGTGGGTCTAATAATTTCCGTCTTAATATAATCGGCTAACTCTTTTTGCCCTACCCCTTCGGCATGTTGATGAGAGAGGACAACCGTGTCTATTTTAACGGGATTTCCCCCTTCGTAAATCAACGTGACTTGAGCCTTAGAGTCGGGCCTTAAAAAAGTAGCGGGGTCCTCTTTTCGTAAAAGGGCCGCCCTTTTAAGGAGTCTATGGCAGTACATTAGGGGTGCGGGCATCAGTTCTGCCGTCTCGCTACAGGCATAGCCGAACATCATCCCTTGATCGCCGGCTCCCTGTTTCCCCGAAGAACTCGTTTGCGAGTTAACCCCCATAGCGATATCAGGGGATTGTTGCTGGATTAATTGTTGTACTTGTAGCGTCTGATAGTCAAAACCGCAGTTTAAGCGTGTGTAGCCCACCTCTTTAACCACCGAACGGACTATTTTTTCGATGTCAGGTAACTCTTCAGTGGTAATCTCGCCCCCTACAATGACAGTATCAGTGGTGGCAAAGACTTCACAAGCAACCCTTGAATTCTTATCCCTTCTTAAACACTCATCCAACACACCATCAGAGATCTGGTCACACACTTTATCGGGGTGTCCCTCACTAACCGATTCACTTGTAAACTTCTGTAGCCCTTTTCTAACCATTACACCTACTCTCTTCTCAATGGGGGTAATTCATCATCGATGGAGATCCTAACGCGTTTGTAGAGCCCCTCGCCTTCACTCTTAGTCGTAATCCCCTCCATGGTGTTCAGCGCGGTGTGAACGAGGCGTCTCTCAAAGGGATTCATCGGCTCTAATAGCCGTGAGCGACCACTTCGTTTGACTTGTTCAGCGTTGCGAAAAGCCAATTTAACGAGATTCTCCTCATGACGCAGTCGGTAGTTTTCACTGTCGACAACGATTTTGGCACCCCCTCTGCGCTGACCGGCATAGACGTTGGCAAGCAATTGGATGGCATCCAAGTTCTTCCCTTTTTTACCAATAATTATGGCAGAGTTCTCTGACTTAATCTCTATGCCCAGTTTACCCCCCCTTCGGTAGTTAACCTCTACCGTAGACGGGTATCCCATTTTATCTAATAAGTTGGAGACAAACGCTAAGACATCCTGTTCGTACTCTTCACTCTCCTGTTCGTCTTCCAAACGAACCCTTATCTTCACATTGCCTTTCTTAAAAATACCCCGTTTGGGGCCTTCCAATACCTCGATATCAAATTCATCCAGTTCTATTTGTAACTCTTCCATCGCTTTCGCAATGGCTTCTTGTTCGTTTTTACCTTCAAACTCTTTAATCATTGTTCTATATCTCCTAGAAAAACCTATTACTTCTTCTTCTTAAAAGGGACAACTTTGACCGGTTCTTCGGATGGGCCCTTCTTCATTTTGCGCCTATTAACAAAGGCTTGTTGTCCAATTGAGATAACGTTCATCACCATCCAGTACAACAAGAGGCCACTGGGGGCGTTATAGAGGATAAAGAAGAACATTATGGGCATTCCGTACATCATGAGCTTGCCGCCCATGCCCCCCTGTGGATTGGCCGCTTGGCTAATCTTGAACGAGAGAATCATTGAAGCTCCGTAGAGAATAGGGAGGAGGCGAATACTGTTACCTATAAAGGGGAGGGAAAAATTGGAGAAAGTAAGGATAGACTCGGGAAGGGAGAGGTCCTCAATCCACCCCGGAATAAACATTGCCCCGCGTAACTCAAAGTGTTTGTTGAGGAGACCATAAAGGGCAATAAAAATCGGGAACTGGAAGAGCATTGGCAGACACCCTCCCAATGGATTGATTTTCTCCTTTTTGTAAAGCTCACTCATCTCTTGGTTAAGCTTCGTGGGGTTATCTTTATATTTCTCCTTCAACTCCTCCATTTGAGGATTCAGGGTTTGCATCCGTGCGGCCGACTCCATACTCTTCTTAGAGAACGGCTGTAGAATGACTTTTATCAGAATCGTCAAAAGGATAATGGAGACACCGTAGTTGGGGATAAGTTTGTAGAAGAGTTGGAGTAACCATTTCAAGATCCCCTCTAGCCACCCTAACCAAGAACTGCTATCCAGAGCTTTCTCTAAGTGGAGGTCGGAGAGGCCAAAACTATTATTCTCAGCATCGTTGTAGATTGCCATATGTTGTTTCAGCTGGGGGCCAACGTAGAAACGGAAAACATCCTTACCACTAGAGGTTTTATAAGCAGGACGGGAGAAGAAAATGCGCGACTCTAAGGGAATGGCACTCCCTTTCTCTTCGCTCACCTTTACATTGTAACGTTGTGCATCGGGGATTCCAATAACTGAAAAATACTTACCGGCAATTGCCGCCCAAGTTATAAAGTCGTCGGTTTGGTACTCCCCATTTTTCAGTTTAGGAATCGACTTTTTGCCCCCTTGGCCAATGTAAAAACGGCGATAGGTATATTTGTTATCGGGGACTTCATCAAAACTGGGCCCCAACTGGGGCTCAAAAGCCAGGGTATAGGCGTAGCCGTTGTAATTAAGGGGCACAGCTTTATTCTCAGAATTCTGTAACCCTATGGTAATCTCAAACAGATAATCAGAATCTCCAAAGCGGTAAGTTTTTGTGAGGGTAAACTCCTGTCCACTTAACTCTCCGTTTTCACCGACAACCCCAAAGGTTTGGTAAAACTCAACACGGTCCCCTTTGATTGTGTAGTTAAAGAGAGCGTCAACCGGATTGGTGGTATCGTTACCTGCGTAAATCATGAAAGCGTCTTGTCCGGTTGAATTGTTGAAGATCATCTCCACCGGGGAGCCTTTATCGAGGTGTTTCTTGAGTTTTAAGCTCGAAACAGAGGCCCCTTGAGGGTTGAATTCAACGCTAAAGACAGCCGTCTCGTAGGTAAACTTTTCAGTACCGGCCACGCTACCGGTTTGTTTAAAGGACCCGGGTAGTGAACTGTTGTAAGCTTGCGATGAGAGGGCGTAAGCGGGGGCTTGGTCAACCACTTCTGCCACAACTTCAGATTGCACCTCTTCAGTAGCCAGTTTATCTGGTGCCAAAAACGTCGATTGAATGGCCATTCCTACCGAGAAAACAATCACCGAAAGGATTATGGCAATAATGGTATTCTTATCCATATCTGCTCCTGCTTATTTCATAATTAGAGGGTGTGCTCCAATACTACAAGTCAGCCTATCTGCCGGGGATAAACCCCAGCTTGTCCGAAGAGCTCCAGCAGCTTTTTTTTCTGCACTTGGAAACTCAAAACCTTTTGGGGGTACACCACAATTGCAAAGTCAAAGCCTGTTAAGAAGAGGGGTTTTTCCCCTCTCCAAATCTCTTTCACTTGTCGCCTTATCTTATTTCGTTGACAAGAATTGCCAAATTTACGGGCCGGGATAACAATCATCCTGTTATAAAGCAACCCGTTTTCTCGAATTATAAGGCGAAAAGAGCGACTCGAATAGCGCTTGCCTTCCCGAAATACTGCATCAATATCTGACTTCTTTCTTAAAATCTCTAATTTAGTAAGGTTTTTTCTCATCACAGGCGCTTAGTTTTTTCCTGCCTTTAGCTCTGCGACGGGCAAGAATTAGACGACCATTCTTAGTAGCCATCCTCGCGCGAAAACCAAATCTTCTATTCCTTTTTGTTCTACTTGGTTGGTAAGTTCTTTTCATGGGAAATCTCCAAATATGTGTCGCTTTACGCGGATTTTATCTTCATCAAAGGGAACACGTCCCCGAAGAGGCAGTATATAGGTGGCAACAACTTAATGTCAATGGTCTTATGAGCGGCATCGCACCTGAACCTGGGTTATTTTCAACTCGGGAAAGCGCTCATTTAGGCGCCTTAAAACCTCCTTTCTGCGTATCATTACCATTGAAGAGTAGGTTGGATGGGTCACCTCAACTACCATAACCCCCCTTTTTAAATCGGCTAACTTCGAATTGAGAGCTAAGTCTTCCCCGATGATTGCCTCCCAATGACGGTAAACTTTCGCCAACGCATTAGAGTCATTGATCTTTAATCTCTCCAATAGTAGCGCTAATACCTCTTGGGTTGTCTTCTCTTTCATTGGGGGGTCAGCACTCCTTCTTCGACACCATAGGTTAACCCAGTCTCCTCATCAATTCGGGAGAAATAGTGCTCTTCGGGAAGGAAAGTAAAAAAAGCTTGACTGTAACCGGTAAGCTCTTTTAAAAACTCGCCCCGTCGTTCACTATCCATCTCTAATAGTACATCATCTACCAAGAGAATTGGACTCTTTTTCCCTTTTTTACGGTATGTTTCTATTTGGACTATCCTAAAGATTAAAGAGGCCAAACGCATCTGTCCCGTTGAACCACTGCTGGAGAAATTCACCGGTCCATCCATGAGGGTGAATTGATCCCGATGGATTCCACTAGTGGTAGTTTGTTGCTTCAGATCTCGGGGCAAACTTTTGCCAAGTTTCGCTACAATTTCCGGCGCTGAATTACAGGCGTCCCACGACGGTTTATAAACAATTTTTAGCGTCGTCTCTTGGCGGCTTATCTTATTGTAGAGGGGGGTAAAAATTTTATTAAATTCTTTTGTAGCCTCCCTTCGCCGCTTTTGAATAGCGATGCCAACTTCAGCTAATTGGGCATCATATAGCCCTAAAAGCGCTGTATAGCCCTCTTTAATAGCTGCATTACGTTGTTTTAGGACCGCTCTATAACGTCTGAGGTCATCGAAATAGAGGGGGTCATAGAGGGAGAGGGTTTGATCAAAGAACCTTCGGCGGCTTTCGGGAGTTCCCCTAATAAACTCGATATCGTCGTGAGAGAAAACGATACAGGGGATGTTGTAGATTAAATCACGGCGGTCTTTAATCTCTCGCCCATCAATTCTAATCTCTCGCTTCCCTTCGCCGTAGCGCAACGCCAGATTTTGATTAGTCCCATCTTCTCCTTCAACAACACCACTTAAAATAAAGTTTTTCTCACCATGGGTGGCGATATCATTGAGGGTCACCGAACGAAAAGAAGAGCCGTAGCAGAGGAGATAAATTGCCTCTAAAAAGTTAGTTTTACCCTGTCCATTACTACCGATTAGCACTACATGCTTACTATCGGTAGGAATTAGAGAATTACTAAGATTTCTAAAATTCTGAAATCCTATAGAACGAAACTTCATTACTCTTTCTGCATCGGCATAATTATGTGGAAGTAGTCCCTCTCCGGGTAGGGCTTGACTGTTACAGCCCGGCTGGCATCGCTAAAGCTAATGTTGAGGTAATCCCCCTCCATCACCCTCAAAGGACTTACCAAGAAGGTGTAGTTCATGGCTAGACGAATCTGCTCACCGCCGTATTCACAGGGAATTACCTCTTTAGCCTGTCCAAAATCGCTCTCTTCTGAACTAATAGTCAAAAGGTTACTCTCTAGGTCTAAGTATATCCGTTTAGCTTTGTTTTCAACTAAAAGAGAGACCCTCTTGAGGGCTTCATTGACAGCATCAACCGCTATTTTACACTCGAAATTTTGACTGGCCGGAATAACCCGCTTATAATTGGGGAACTGTCCTTTAATTAGGGCCGAATACATCACTTGGTGGCCCATCCTGGCATAAATTATGGTATCACTGATGCTTAATTCAACCTCTCCTTCCGGGCCTCCCCCTTTCTTCAGAAGACTTAAAAACTTGGTTGGGATAATAATTGATTTGAAAGGAGGAATCTCTCTCTCTGTCTTCCTCTGGATGAAAGAGAGCCTTTTTCCGTCAGTGGCAACCATAATCAAGCCTGCACTATCCCTCTCAAGGTAAACCCCATTCATGAAATGGCGGGTCTCATCATCACTGATGGCAAAGATAGTTTGATCAATCATTGCTAAGAGGTCTTTTTGGCTCAAGGCAAAGTAGTCCAGGTTGTCAGTCTCTTCCAGAGAAGGGTATTTGTCGACGGAGATTGTGCGTAGTTCAAAATTGATAGAGGCTTTGTTCTCAACTTTGATAAGGAGTTTTTCATTAGCCTCTTCAAAAATAATGGTCTCTTCAGGCAGAGAGCGCAAAATTCCCAAAAACTTGTCACAGAAGACTGTTGTGGCCCCCTCTTCAATCGTTTCCACCGGAATTTGCGTTTTTAAACCAACTTTTTGGTCCGTGGCTCTGATATAAAGAGTATTATTGCGGGTCTCAAGGTAAACATTAGAAACTACTGAAAGGGTATTCCTTTGAGAGGTAAAATCGAGCGCTAAAACAATCTCTTTAAGTATTGAACTCTTATGACAAGCAAATTTCATTTTCCTTACTCCTATTATTAATATAATTATAGTAGTCGTAGTAATAGTAGCATGTATAATGGGGAAAACGGTAATAAATCTTTTCCCCTCCATCTTATAGCTTTTAACAAGTTGTGGAAAAAACCCCGGTTTCATCCACAGGTTGTTAACCCTTATCCACAAGGACTATTAGTTATCCACAGATACTAACATCTTTTACACAAACTTTCCTACACTTATCCCCTTTTACTATTTTTTACCATCTGCATCAGATGTTGCACAGAATTATTGAGCCCGCTATCACTTTGTAACATCCCCTCAACTCTTTGCACTGAATGCATTACCGTTGTATGATCCCTTCCACCAAACTCATAGCCTATCTCTGTGGTCGAAAATTCGGTTAACGCCCTTGTGATATACATTGCAATTTGGCGCGGTAGTACGACCGATTTAGTCCTTTTTTTGCCTTTAATATCGTAGGGGGAGACATTGAAATAGTCCCCAACGAGGCGGATGATAGCATCAATGGAGAGCAGTTGACTCTTCGCCATTGAGTGGGTGTTTTTGAGTTGTTCTTGGGCTATTTCAAGGGAAATCTCTTTATTGAGGAGCTCTCCGTAGGCAATCAGTTTAGTTAAACTAGCCTCCAGGTCGCGTACATTGGTATTGACATTGCGACTGATGTACTCGAGGACTTCAAATGGCATTGTACAGTTGTTATTGGTACACTTACGCTTTAAAATAGCCAGCCTAGTCTCAAAAGAGGGGGGTTGCAGGTCAACGTTGATACCCCGTGAGAAGCGGTTTTTTAACCTGTCGGCAATATCGCGTAGTTCGTTAATTGGTCTATCACAGGTGAAAACCAGTTGTTTGTTGGCTTCAAAGAGATTATTAAAGACGTGAAACATCTCCTCTTGCGTGGAGGCTTTCTTCTGTAAAAAGTGGATATCGTCTATCAAGAGGACATCGGCTTTGCGGTATTTATTTCTAAATTGAGGGGTCTTCTCCTCTCCTATGGCTTGGATGAATTCGTTGGTAAACATCTCGGCGGTAACATAGACCACTTGGAGCTCCGGGGTATTGTCTTGGATAAAGTTCCCGATGGATTGGATTAAGTGGGTCTTCCCCAGCCCAACCCCTCCGTAAATCAAGCAGGGGTTGTAGCTGACCCCTGGATTTTTGGCAATCGCCATACTGACGTTGTAGGCAAAGGAACTGTTATCGCCAACCACAAAGTTTTCAAACTGGTAGCGCTCGTTAATATTGAGGTCGCGAGGTTTCTTCTGTGCTTTAGGTAGGACGGCCGGCTTTGGGGCCCTCTTTTGCCCCTCTTTGGTGGTCTCCTTGGGAGTTAATTGCTTAACTACAATATCTACGGCAACCTTTTCCCCGGTCAGCTCTTTGAGTTTATTCTCGATGGTTTGCTTGTACTGGATGACAACATAGTCCCTAATAAAGAGCGAGGGGACGGCTAAAATAATCTTCTGGTCCTCACTT
>JBAYSE010000012.1:0-22136 GCA_041676265.1 Sphaerochaetaceae bacterium | reverse complement strand
GAGAAGGCTTTAAGCGGGGACTCCTACAGGGTCCTTTTTAAGATGGGGGCACTATGATACTGGCAATCGACGTCGGCACAACCACCTTTAAAGGGGCTCTGGTAGATGCCAAGGGACAGTTAAACCACCTTAAAAAATATCCTCTGGAAATAGTTAATGGGGTCGAAATTAATCCCCTCCAGTGGGAGAAAGCCTTGGCAGAGCTCTGTAGGACTCTTGCACCAAAAGCAAAAATTAGGGCAGTGGTGGTGAGTGGTAATGGCCCCACTGTGGTCCCCGTTTTAGGCGAGAGGGAGGTGCGCCAAGGGGTAGTGACGACCAACTCTGCCAATGCTCTGCTCTGGCTCGATAAGCGCTCTCAAGAGGAAGCTGCCGAGTTATCGGAAATCTTGGAGAGTTTTTTAGATGCCTCTTTTTTTCTCCCCAAGATACTACGCCTTATGAGAAATGATAGCGCACTTTATAGGCGTGTAAGGACCTTTTTACCCACCAGTGACTATATAAACTACCTCCTTACAGGTCAGAAAAGGGCTACGCTTCACGCCAGAGATGGCGAAAAATGGTATTGGACTCAGGAGCGGGTGGCCAAAGTTGGGCTGGACTGGGGAAAATTTCCCCCTTTGATTTTACCGAAAGAGATAGTGGGGCGAGTAGACTCTTTGGCTGCTGAAGCGTTAGCTCTAGAGGAGAATCTACCGGTAATCGCCGGGGGCCCCGATTTTATTGCCACCATTTTGGGCTCCGGGGCCACTGAAGAGCAGATGGTGTGTAACCGCTCGGGAACCAGTGAAGGGGTTAATCTTTGCAGTTCGAACCCCATCTACGATAACCGGCTACTCACCTATGCCCATCCGGTAGAGCCCTACTACAACATCTCGGGGGTGATTTCTACCTCGGGAAAGGCCATTAGCTGGATTCAAGAACTTTTGAAAATCACTGAACTAAACCAGCTCTATACTTTAGCCGAAAAAAGCGCACCGGCGAGTGGGGGACTAATTTTTCTCCCCTATTTAAGTGGGGAGCGTAGTCCTATTTGGGATGCCAACGCGCGGGGAGTTTTCTTTGGCCTCTCGTTGCAGACGAACAGGGAACAGATTGCCAGAGCTGTAATCGAGGGGGTCGCTCTAGCTTTAAGGGATGTGATTGAGGTGATGGAGAGCCTTGGTACAAAGGTCTCTACTATTAGGGTGACCGGGGGACCCTCTGAAAGCACCTTCTTGAATCAACTGAAAGCCGATGTTACCGGAAGACGTCTTGAAGTCCCCCTCTGTAGGGAAGCCGAGCTGATTGGTGATGCGATTATTGGGTACACGGCTTTAGGGGTTTACCCCTCTTTTGCGCAAGCAGCCCAGACGATGGTCAAGGTAGGAGAGAGTTTCACCGGTAATCCTGCTAATTATCAGGTTTACGGCGAGGTATTCAGAGCCTATCGCTCCCTGTACACAGCCCTAAAAGGGGAATGGAGGAGAAAAAATGGAAACAGGCATTAAATTGAGGACAAAAACACTCTTTAACCCGGAAGATGGCAGAACAGTAACTGTGGCTTTAGACCACGGCTCGATAGTGGGCCCTATTGAAGGGATCGAAAATCCTCGTAAAGTGGTGAAGGAGTGTATCAGCGGAGGTGCTGACGCTATTCTAACAACTAAAGGGATAGTTAAGGCCACAATCGATGAGTGGCCTGCCAGCGTAGCCCTAGTGTTGCGCCTAAGTGGTGGTTTTACCCTTCTGGGGGGTAAAGAGTTCACCGAAGAGATTATCAGTGAAGCCGAGACAGCCCTCCGTTATGGGGCTGCGTGGGCCGCTATGACCGTTAAATTTGGGCACGCTGAAGAGGGGCGTCTCATTAAGCAGGCTTCACTGACTATCGACAGGTGTCACGCTTTAGGGCTACCGGTTATGCTCGAAGTGATGGCTAAGGGGAGCCTTGAGGGCAAACTGTTTGCCCCTAATGACCCGACAGCCATTAAAATGGCGGCACGCATGGGCAGTGAATTGGGCGCTGATGTCATAAAGACCTATTATACCGGTAACAAAGATACTTTTAGAGAAGTCGTTGAAGGGTGCCCAATTCCCATCCTAATTCTGGGAGGCGCGCACCACTCTGTAAAACGACAATTTTTCCAAGACATTGCCGACAGCCTTGAAGCGGGCGGCAAGGGGATTGCCATGGGGCGCAACGTCTGGGGAGAGGGGCAGTGCGAGGCTATGCTTCAAGCTATTAAAGGCTTGGTCCATAACCACTGGAGTGTCGATGAAGCCTGTGCTAGAGTTTCCCTGGAATAGAGAAGGAGGTATCTGAAATGCAAAAAAAGATCTTACTATCGCTTTTAATGGTAGTTTTTGCCCTCTCCCTTTTTGCGGGAGGAGGGATGGAAAAGAGGGAGGTAGAGGAGCCATCACTCTCAATCTTGGTTTATATCACCGGCGTCGTTGCCGGTAGTCCCCCCTACACAGCCATGGCTGAAGGAGCCTTGGAATTTGCTGCCGGCCATCCGGGGGTAAATGTTAAAGTCTATGAGGCGGGATTTAACCAAGCCGAGTGGGAGGAGCAACTAACGGCTCTAGTAGCCAGTGGTGAGTGGGACCTTATCATCGGGAGTAACCCTTCTCTACCCGAAATATGTGAAAACATTGCCAAAAAGTTCCCTAAAGCGCGCTTTATTATTACAGATGCCTATTTAGAGGGACATCCCCAGATCAGTACCTACCTCTACAACCAGTATGAACAATCGCTCTACCTAGGGTATTTGGCCGGTCTGGTCACCACCAGCGATATGCCTTTGGCCAATAAGGATCTGAAAGTGGGATTTATTGCCGCCCAAGAGTATCCTCTGCTTAACAAACATATGGTACCGGGATTTCTGCAGGGGGCCCAGATGGTCAATCCTGCAATCTCTCTCGATTTTAGAATTGTGGGGAACTGGTTTGATGCCAACAAAGTTGCCGATTTGGCCACCAGCATGATCAATGCAAAAGTTGATGTCTTTGCCATCATTGCCGGCGGGGCTGCCCAAGGGCTCTTTAAGGTTGCCCAGTCTCAAGGTGCCTATATTGTCTTTCACAACGAGCGAGAGTATGTGGCGGCCCCCGGTTATGTGGTTGGTTGTGGCTCTATGGAACAGAAGAAGTTGGTTAAAGAACTCTTAGACGATGCCTTAAACGACCGAATAGAGTATGGTAAGGCGACCATCGTGGGACTCAAAGAGGGGTACATAGGGTTCTTCTTTGATGATGAGGGATACACCAAAAATCTTCCTGAAGACATCCGTACAAAGTTTGAGCACTTTATGGATGACCTCAAAGGGGGCCAGATTAAGTACACCCTCCCCAAACTTTAAACAGAGCTGGCAAAGGCGGTTGAAGGATGACTCTTGCGGTTGAGATGAACGATATTGTAAAAACCTACCCTACCACAGGTGTTTTGGCTAACAATAGAGTGAACTTAGCTCTCCGCAAGGGGGAAATATTGGCCCTTGCCGGTGAAAATGGAGCCGGCAAGACCACTCTAATGAAAGTCCTTTGTGGGCTGGAACCTCTCGACAGTGGCACTATTGCCATCATGGGGAGGCCTGTGAAGATTAACTCTCCGCAGAGTGCCCACCGGTTAGCCTTGGGAATGGTCCACCAACACGTCATGCTCATTGATGAGTTTAGCGTTGCCCAGAATGTTACTCTAGGAAAGGAGGTGACCCATTATGGCTTTAAGATTGACCACAAGCGGGGGAAAGCCCTAGTCGATGCTTTAATCGAAAAACATAGATTTCCCTTAAAGGGGAGCCAAAAGGTGGGGGAGCTGACTCCCGGGCAAAAACAACAGGTCGAGATTTTAAAAATGCTCTACCGCAATGTCCGTATCCTGATCCTCGATGAGCCTACCGCCCTTTTGGCCCAACAAGAGATTGAAGCCCTTTTTCAGACTATGCGTACCCTAGTTGCCGATGGTGTCTCCCTCATCTTGATTACCCATAAGCTCCCTGAAATCAAGCAAATTAGTGACCGGGTAACTATTATGCGCCAGGCGGAGATTGTTGGCACCTATGAGACGGCCGGTATAAGTGAAGAGGAGATCTCGCGCTTAATGGTGGGAAGAACTCTAAGCTTAACCCTCGAGAAGGGGAGGGCGTGGCCTATAAGAGAGGAGATTCTCAAATTAGAAGCGGTTTCTCTGCTTAAGAAAGGGGAGACCCGTCCCCTTTTGAACAAGGTCTCATTTTCAGCCTTTAGAGGTGAAATATTGGCTTTCGCGGCTGTTGCAGGCAACGGTTTGGGAGAGTTAGAGGCGATTTTGAGTGGAGAATTAACCCCCTCCGGTGGGGAGATTTACTACAAGGGGAAGCCGATAACCCACTATGATACCCACCGGTTGCGCCAAGCGGGACTGGCCTATGTACCGGCCGAGAGACTTGGCAAAGGGAGCGTAGCTGATTCTTCTGTTGCCTACAACCTCATTGTAACAGAGCTCGATGAGTTCTCTAAATGGGGGATTCTCCAAAAGAAGAGGATTGAAAACTATGCCCAAACGGTGCTCACCGCTTACGATGTTAAGGGGAAGGGCAAAGATGCCATGGGGAGCCTCTCGGGGGGCAATATCCAGAAAGTAATCCTTGCGAGGGAAATTGAGCACCTTAAAGATTATATTCTTTTCAGTGAGCCGACTTGGGGCCTGGACGTCGACAGTAGTCGTTTTGTCCACAACAAGATTTTAAATCTGAGGAGTCGAGGCTCAGCGATACTTCTAATGTCCACCAACCTAGATGAGTTGATTGCTCTGAGTGACCGAGTAATAGTTTTTTATGCCGGCGAAATAGTTGCCCAATTAGATAGGGAAGCTTTGCAGGAGAGTAGCAAAGAGGAGTTAGGTGCTTATATGTTGGGGCTTAAGAGGCAAGAGGTGGTCTAATGGGTAAGAAAGGGGACATCTTAGCACTCTTGTTTGTAATAGCAGTCGCTATTTTGGCCGTAATAGTGGCAATTCTCTTTTTATCAAAACAACCGATGCTAACTTTGCACTACTTCTTTTTAGGACCACTAAAGAACACCTACTATATAGGGAATATGTTGAACCTCATGAGTGGCCTCATCTTAGGGGCCTTGGGGTTCTCCATTGCCATGCAAAGTGGAAGCTTTAACTTAGGGGGAGAGGGGCAGATCTATGCCGGAGCTTTTATTGCCACCGTCACAAGTCTCTATTTAGGAAAATTGGGGTTTTTAGCCCTTTTGTTAGGGGCTCTCTTTAGTGGTGGAGTCGCCGCCTTTTCCGGCCTCTTGAAACTCAAGTGGAAAACAAATGAGCTCATTACAACTTTTCTCATCTCTTATGCTCTGGTTCTAATTGTGAACTACCTAGTGGGGGGGCCTTTTTTAGACCCAGAAACCAATTTAATTGCTACGCGGAAAATTGCTCCGCAGTGGCGACTACTGAGAATACTGGAGCCCTCTAACCTAAATATAGGGTTGCTTTATGCCCTTATAATCACCCTATTGGTCCACCTCTACTTAAATAAGACAAGAGGAGGTTATGAGCTACGCATGGTGGGGCTCAACCCCAAATTTGCCCGTTATGGGGGAATCAGGGTTGAGCGCTACCTTTTGTGGCCCATGTTTTTAAGTGGTGCCCTGCACGGCTTGGCCGGCGGGATAGCTGTCTATGGAACCTACTGGGCTACCGTTAAAGAGTTTTCGATTGGCATGGGGTGGAATGCTTTAGCCGTTGCCCTGATTGCCCATTTTAGGCCGTGGGCAATAGTACCGGCAGCCCTCTTCTTTGCCTACCTTGAAGCAGGCTCTCGTAATGCCATGCTCCACAGTGATGTCACCTTTGAGATTATCTCAATAGTCCAGGCGGTAATTTTCTTCTTAATCACCAGCTCCTTACTACAGAGAGAGAGGAGGCGAGAGTGATGGTTAGGATGCCACTTTTGGCCAGCGCAGTTACAATCATGACCCCTTTGTTGCTAGCGGCCACAGGAGGACTCTTTACTGAATTATCGGGGATGCTCAACATTGCCCTTGAGGGGATGATGCTTTTAGGAGCCTTTGCCGCAATTATTTTCGCACACTACAGTGGTAGCCTTCTACTAGGGGTCCTCTTAGCCCTTCTGGCTACCCTCTTACTGGCGGCAATTTTGGGGTTCGCAACGCTTTACCTGAAGGGGAACCTCTTTATAACGGGATTGGCAACCAACCTATTAGCCAGTGGCCTCACTATTATCCTCTCCTACCGGATGTTCGGTAATAAAGGGGTAGTTGTTTTTCGGGACCTCAGGGACCTGCCCATCCTTTTTGGTCACCATATCTTTGTCTATTTGAGTTGGCTTTTACTGCTAGTCGCCTATTTTGTCCTCTACCATACCCCCTATGGGATACGGCTACGCTCATTAGCTCTCAATGCTGAGGTGCTCTCTTCTTTAGGATACCGCCCCCGGCGCTACCGAATGGTAGCTTTCTTAATCTCGGGGTTCTATTGTGCCCTTGCCGGAGCAACCCTCTCTTTGAGCTTGGGGGCATTCGTCCCTAACATGACAAGCGGCAAGGGGTGGATTGCTTTGGTTGTGATCTTTTTAGGGCAGAAGCGCCCTTTGGGGCTCCTAATAGCGGCTTTTATCTTCGGCCTTGCCGATGCCTTTTCTAATTACGCCCAAGGGGCCTTTGCCATACCGGCAGAGTTTATTTTGGCTCTGCCCTACATCTTTACCTTGTTGGTGATGATTGGTCAGTCAGCCTACAGCGAATACAAAAAGAGGCTTAAATAACAATCGTTTGTCGTTGTCATCTCTTTTATATATCTTCTTCCCCATCAATGGGGGAATTTTTATGTTAGATGAAAAAATTTTAGAGATTCTTGCAACAGCTCCGGACAGTGCACTGGCGCTGGCCACCAACGGGCCTGAAGGGGCCCATCTCGTTAATTCCTGGAACAGTTACGTTCAGCTTTACCAAGAAGAGATGCTCCTCATTCCGGCGGGGAGAATGGTGGTGACTGAAGCCAATTTGGAGCGCGATAACCGTATTTTAATGACCATCTGCCACCGAGATGTTGAGGGTAAACAGTACAAGGGGAGTGGGTTTCTCCTTAAAGGCGAAGGTTCTTTTGTGCAAGAGGGGGAGGCTTACAAATTAGTTAAAGAGAAGTTTCCTTGGGCCAGAGCTGCCTTAGTTATTAAGGTAACGGAAGCAGAACAGACCCTCTAGTGGTATACTCCGAACGCGATTCGAACGCGTGACCCCTTCCTTAGGAGGGAAGTGCTCTATCCAGCTGAGCTATCGGAGCGCGACGCGTTTGATAATATTGGAAAGAGGCTCCAGTTGTCAACATGGTGTAAAATAGGGGCTCTTGGGGCTATTTTTCGAATTGAGGCGCAAGAGTGTTGAATATTTATACGAAATTATGTATATAATTTCTAATCTTTACCTATAGACACGTTAGGTCGCCTGTAGGTAGTCATGCAGGAGGAATGTATGAAGAAAATTTTAGTTGCAGTACTTTTGGTTCTGGTTGTTTCAATAATTCCACTTTTAGCCGGAGGCGCTAAAGAAGACGCTGTCAATGTTGGGTTTATTGGACCAATGACCGGTGACAATAGTAACTACGGAACCCTAATTTCACAGGGTGCCCGTCTAGCTATTGAGGAGAAGAATGCTAAAGGTGGCATCGCCGGCAAGATTACGATCAATCTAAAAATTGAAGACTCAGAAGGGGACGCTCAGAAAGGGCTCGCCGGTATTGAGAAATTAGCCAGCTCGGACAATATTGTAGCCCTAATTGGACCCGTTTTCACCGGAGTAGCTTTCTCGGTTGGTGACAGGGTACAAAATGAGGGGATTCTTATGGTCACCCCTTCGGGGACCCACAAAGATATTACTAATATCGGGGACTATGTTTTTAGAACCGTAGCCAGTGATGGTCTCCAAGGAGAGGTTTCAGGCCACTACTTCTACGAGAAGTTAGGGGTACGTAACCTAGCCGTCCTTTATGTGAAGAACGACTACAGCCAAGGGTTGTACGAGGGGACCAAGGAGAGCTTTGAGAGCCGTGGCGGTAAGATTGTGATTGCCGAAACTGCCCAGATTGGGGACAAAGATTTCAAAACCCAGCTGACAAAAATTAAAGCAGCCAATCCTGATGCCATCTATATCCCCAACTACACCGCTGAAATGGCCCAGATTCTGGAGCAAGCTTCACAGTTAGGCATTACAACCCAGTTCCTCTCCGGAGATGGGTTCTCAAACCCCGATATCTACAACTTAGCTCCCGATTATACTGATGGGGTCATCTATGTAGGGCCAACCGAGGTTAAAGAGTCGACCGCCTTCAAAGAGTTTGTAGCCAACTACACCAAACGGTGGGGAGTCGCTCCCGATTCTTTCGCTACTAACGCTTACGATGCCGCTTATATCCTCTTTGATGCCCTTGAAAAGGTCTATGCTAAAACAGGAAAGTTTGACCGCAAGGCTATCCGCGACGCATTTGCGGCTACCAAAGATTTTAGAGGGGTAACCGGAACCATTAACTTTGCCGAGAATGGAGACTTGGTTGCTTACCAAGGAGTCTACAAGGTGGCCGGAATTACTCCTAAATACCTTGGAGCCTTTACTGTCGTTGACGGAGAACTGGTCGCCGTTGACTAATAATTGCTGAGGGGGGTGTACGCATCCCCCCTTAAACTGTTTATTGCAACGTCGGTGGCACTTATGATACTGTGTCACTACGACGACGTGTGGACCTCCGCTAGTCGGAGGTCTACCTATTAAGGAGCCATTTGTGGGATCAATTGCCGAACTTTTCCAACACTTGATGAATGGGCTAACGCTGGGTGGAATCTACGCTCTCATTGCATTGGGCTACACCATGGTCTACGGAATTCTTAAGTTTATCAATTTCGCCCATGGGGATATCCTCATGGTCGGCTCTTATATCGGGCTGTTTACTTTCAATTTAATCCGTGGTGAGTCCCTAGGCGTCTGGACCTTTATTGCCTTCTTTATTGCGATGTTGGCCGGAATGCTCTTCAGCGCAGCTTTGGGTATGGTGATTGAACGGGTAGCTTACAAACCCCTGAGGCGGGCAACCCGCTTAGCCCCCCTGCTGTCGGCGATTGGGGTCTCTTTCATCTTAAGTAACATGGCCGCTTGGCTTTGGGGAACTAGGAGCCGTAAGCTTGACTATCCTTTCCGTAACACCCCTATCAATATTAAAGGGGTTGCCATAACTCCCCACCAGATATTCATCCTTGTCATCGTAATTATAATGATGGTTGCTCTGAAACTCTTTGTTGACCGCTCCAGGGTGGGCAAAGCGATGCGGGCCACTAGTTTGGATCAAGATACCGCCAAACTGATGGGGATCAAGGTTGACCGCATCATTGCCGTCACCTTTGCGATAGGCTCGGCTTTGGCCGCTACAGCCGGTTTCCTGATTGCCCTCGAAATTAAAGTTTACCCCTCAATGGGGACCATGACCGGTTTAAAGGCCTTTGTGGCGGCAGTTGTGGGAGGCATCGGTAATATCTCGGGGGCTATGTTGGGAGGGATACTCCTAGGGCTACTGGAGACCTTTGGTGTGGCCCTCTTGGGAATCCCCTATGGGCTACGCGACACGATTGCCTTTGTAGCGCTCATCTTAATCCTCTTGATTAAGCCCGAAGGGCTCTTGGGTAAGGCTGAGAAGGAGAAGGTGTAATGTTAAACTTTTTACTTCTAATATTCATCTATACAGGGATCTACGCTTTGATGGCCATTGGGCAAAACTTAATCACCGGATATGTTGGTCTCCTTTCTCTTACCCAAGCGGGCTTCTTTGCGATTGGCAGCTATGTTACGGCCATCCTTACCACCAAGCTAGGGGTCAACTTTTGGGTAACAATTCCGGCGGCAGCCCTTTTTTCAGCTCTTTTTGGTCTTTTGATTGGCTTACCTACTCTAAGGTTAAAAGGGGACTATTTGGCAATTGCCACGCTAGGGTTTGGAGAGATCGTCCGTAATATTTTAAATAACTGGGATAAATTAACCAATGGTCCCATGGGTATCCAAAAGATCCCCATGGTCACTATATTTGGCTACACTATCAGCCCTTATAAAAAGTGGGGATTTTTAATTATGGTGTGGCTCTTTGTCTTATTTGCCTACTTTCTGTTCCAGCGACTCGCTAAATCGCGACTAGGGCGGGCCCTAGAAGCCATCAGAGAAGATGAAATAGCGGCCTCCTCGATGGGGATTAACACGACGACCTACAAGGTGTGGGCCTTCATTTTAGGCGCCTCTGTCGCCGGTATAGCGGGTAGTTTACAGGCTGTATTTGTCCTCTCGGTCGCTCCGGGTGTCTTTACTTTCATGGTCTCCATCATGGTCCTCTGTACCGTTGTTTTGGGAGGGATGGGAAACTTCAGAGCCGTTATCTTGGGAGCTTTCTTAATTCAGTTCATCTCCTACTTCCCCCAGCTCACCGGACTCACCGACATTATTCCTCCTCAGTTTAGACAGGTTCTGTTTGGACTCATCTTGGTCGTTATGATGATTTGGCGGCCCCAGGGCATTTTAGGGAGAGAGCGACGTAGTGCCCCCACGCCACTATTTAAGATTAAGAGGGGACAGTGATGTTACTAGAGACAAAAAACCTGAGTCGCTCCTATGGTGGAGTGGCGGCAGTCAGCCAAGTCGATTTTGAAGTTAAAGAGGGGTTAATTACCGGATTAATTGGTCCTAACGGTGCCGGTAAGACTACCCTGTTTAATAATATCAGCGGGTTAGATACCCCCTCATCGGGGAATGTCTATTTTAGAGGACGCGATATAACCAATATGAGTGCCCATAAGATCTGTAGAATGGGTATTGCCCGGACTTTCCAAAATATTCGCCTCTTCAAAGAACTCTCTGTTTTAGAGAATGTCATGGTAGGCCTCCATTTTAAGACCGGTAAGAGTGCTACCAAAGGGCGCTCGGGCTCTGCTATCAGGAGTTTTCTACAGGTGCGGGGGGAATACGCCGAGATGTATGAGTCGGCTCTGAAGTGGTTGAAGTTTTTCTCACTCGACCCTTTTCAAAATGAACTGGCAAAGAACCTCCCCTATGGACACCAGCGGGAGTTAGAGATTGCCAGAGCCCTAGCAACCAACCCCACCATCATCTTCTTAGATGAGCCGGCGGCGGGGATGAACCCCAACGAAACAGCCTCCCTAATGGGAACCATTAGGCGCATTCGCGACTTGGGAATTACAGTTGTCCTCATTGAACATGATATGAAGTTGGTTATGAACATCTGTGATACAATTACCGTTCTCAACTATGGAATTAAAATTGCGCAAGGGACCCCTAACGAAGTGCGTCACGATGAGAAGGTAATTGAGGCCTACCTGGGGAAGGAAGAAGAATGAGTAGATTGTTGAACATTGACTCAATTAGTGTCTCTTACGGTAATATTGAGGCTCTCCACGAGGTTACCCTCCACGTAGAGACTTCGGAGGTTGTCTGTCTCATTGGTGCCAACGGAGCCGGTAAGAGTACCCTCTTGAAAGCCATTGTTGGTCTGGAGCCCTTAACAGGGGGCGAGATTACCTATGAGGGGGAGGTTATTGCCAAAAAGGGGCATGAAAATACACGTAAGAGCGGCTTTAATTTCTCGAAAGATGGGGTACTGAGAACCGATGAAATTGCCGGTAGAGGCGTGGCCTTAGTGCCTGAAGGGCGCCGGGTTTTTGCCGATATGAGTGTTGAGGAGAACCTCGATATGGGGGCTTTTTTAGTCAGAGACGATGCTCTTATCAGTCGCAAAAAAGAGGAGATGTACGATTTTTTCCCCATTTTGGGAGCCCGGCGTAAACAGAAAACGCGCTCCCTGAGTGGTGGCGAGCAGCAGATGTTAGCTATTGCCAGAGCCCTAATGAGCTCCCCCCGTCTGCTCTTATTAGATGAGCCGGGTCTCGGTTTGGCCCCCCTCATCATCCAAAATATCTTTGAAAAGATTAGGTATATCAACGAAGAGGAGAAGGTGACAGTCTTTTTAGTTGAACAGAATGCCAAGCTCGCCCTGAAGGCCTCTAAACGGGGCTATGTGATGGAAAATGGAGTTATTGTCCTCTCGGACTCGAGTGCCAAACTACTGGAGAACGAGAAGGTTAAGTCGGCCTACCTAGGGGAGTAGAGTAGAATTTCCCCGTTAGCTGAGGTACAATATTGGTAGGCTTAAGCCCACTATAATGTTGGAGGTTGAGATGATTATTGAGAGACGAATGACAAGGAACCCGGTGACAGCCAGTCCCGATATGTCTGTATCTGAAGCTTCGGCATTAATGAAGAGGGAGAAGGTTCACCGCCTACCTGTTTTAGACAAGGATAAGAAGCTGGTGGGCATCATTACGGAGAAAGACATCCTCTATGCCTCTCCTTCGCCCGTAAGTACCCTCTCCATCCATGAGATGGCTTATCTGCTGAGCCAGCTAACTGTGAAGAAATTGATGACCAGAGATGTTGTCACCATCGATAAAAACATTACTGTAGAAGAGGCTGCCCGCCTCATGGTTGACCAAGACCTCTCGAGCCTGCCGGTACTGGAAGATGGCAAGCTCATTGGCATTGTCTCCAAAAGTGACCTCTTTAAAATCTTACTTGAGCTCTTCGGGGCCCGCCATTATGGGGTACGTTTGAGTTTTCTCGTGGAAGACAAACCGGGCACCATTGCCGAGATTACCTCCCTGTTGGCCAGTAATGATGTCGACATAATTGCCATGGGAACCTTTATGGGGACCGATTCAAGTAATGCTGTTTGTACTATCAAGATGCAGGGCATTAGCATGGAGAAGGCCGTCGATTTAGTCAAACCTCTGGTGCTCGAAATATTAGATGTTCGTGAGGTCTAAATGGACTTCAAAGATATCTATGAGCAGTGGGAGAGGTCAAAGGCGGCTAGCAAAAGCCGCTTTTCCCGTATTATAGAGGAGAAAGAGGCCGGTTTACACCGTGAAACAACCCCACGTAAGCGGGGTGGCTATCTGACAGGACGGGCCTCTTTAGGCAAACTCAAAGCGATGCGCAGCCAAGCCAAACTAGACTTGCACGGTTATACAGCCGAAGAAGCGCGCTCAATAATTAAACAGTTCCTCAGTGACTCGGTGGAAAATAGCCTCCAAAAGGTGTTGATTATCCACGGAAGGGGACTCCACTCGGTCGATGGCAAAGGGGTGATTAAGGATGTCGTGAAAGATGAACTCGATTACTCCCCGTTGGTCAGAGACTACGGCAAAGCCCCTCCGGTTGAGGGGGGTAGTGGCGCGGTATGGGTAATTTTACAACGGGGGAAAGCGGTTTAACGTTCGCGGTAGATTATACGACCTCTAGTTAAATCGTAAGGGGAGAGGGCTACTCTGACAGTATCTCCCGGCACAATTCGGATATAGTGTTTACGCATCTTGCCCGATAGGTGAGCTAAGATTAGATGCCCATTGGCAAGTTCTACGCGGAACATGGTATTTGGAAGAGCCTCTTTAACGATCCCTTCGACTTCAATTGCTTCTTCTTTAGCCACAAAACCTCCCTAAAGTTATTAAATAGTTAAGACAACGGGGAAATTGTAAGAAAAGGTCCCGCCTTTGTCAACTCAAACACAAAAAGAGGGAGTAGTACTATTACCCCCTCTTTAAACTATTCTCTTATGAGAAAAAATCGATGTACCCCATGATAAAGACAAATATTACCAATAAGGGCAAAATATAAGTGACATAAATTCGCGACCATTTGGGGAATTTGATACCGGTTCCCGTGTCGGCTTCTTTAAGGAAGTTAGACCAGCCCCAGCCCCGTTTTTGGGTTGCAAATAGTAAGAAAACTAAAGACCCCAGTGGCAAGAGGTGGTTACTGACAATAAAGTCTTCAAGGTCGAGGACATTGGTACCCGCTCCCAGTGGTTGGAAATTTGACCAGAGGTTAAAGCCCAAAACACAGGGGACGGAGAGGACAATGATAGCCACAATGTTGACTAAAACGGCTTTCTTCCGTGACCAGCCGTGGGTGTCAATCCAGTAGCTAATGATATTTTCAAAGACTGCCACTAGGGTTGAGAGGGCTGCGAAGATCATGAAGACAAAGAAAAGGCTACCCCAGAGGCGCCCACCGGCCATCGAGTTGAAGATATTCGGCAAGGTGATGAAAATTAGAGAAGGACCGGCATCGGGCTGCACCCCAAAAGCAAAAGCAGCCGGGAAGATGATAAGGCCACTCATCAGGGCGACAAAGGTGTCCAAAATGATGACGTTGATGGACTCACCGGTCAGTGAGCGGTCTTTGCCAATATAAGAGCCAAAAATAGCCATACTTCCAATACCTAAGCTTAAGGTGAAGAAAGCCTGTCCCATAGCGGCGTAGATGGAGCTCCAAACCCCCGATTCTGCCAGACGTTTAAAGTCGGGCAGGAGGTAGAACTTAAGTCCTTCGCCTGCTCCGGGGAGTGTGACGGCTTTAATTACCAAGAGGATCATGACCAAAAGGAGGGCACTCATCATATACTTGGTAATTTTCTCGACCCCTTTCTGGAGGCCGATTGCACAAATGCCCAACCCTAGCAGGGTTGCAACAATCATCCAAAAGATCATCTTGCCGGGGGCCTCTAAAAGGGCGCCAAAGTGGGCTCCAATCGCCTCATTAGCGACGCCGGAGAGTTGTCCTCCCGCCATTGAGAAAAAGTAGTAGATGAGCCAGCCACTGATAACCGTATAAAACATCATTAAGACATAGTTACCACCAATGGCAATCGGTCCATAAATACTCCACTTAGTCCCTTCCGGTTGCAGTTTTTTAAACGCTAAGCCGACGTTTTGCTGAGAAGCTCTACCGACGGCAAATTCCATAACCATAATAGGGAGACCAAAAATTAAAAGGAAGAGGATGTAAATCAGCACAAAAGCCGCTCCTCCAAATCTTCCGGTAATAAAAGGGAAGCGCCAGACGTTACCTAACCCAATTGCGCAGCCGGCAGCCAGGAAAATAAATCCCAGACGACTGCCCAACGACTCTCTCTTTTGTGACATAATTCCTCCTCAACGGTAAAAATTTGCAGTTTTTGATTATTTCGATAACAATAGCATGAAACTAAAACAAATGCATTCGTTTTCTTGACATTGTTGTCTTGAAAAGGGCACAATACCGGAAAAGTTGTCCCATCAGGAGGAATTATAATGGCAAGCGCTTCTGTCTTAAAAGATTATCTTAAGAAAACTCCCTTGGAGCAGGTCGACACCGGCTGCGTTGCCTACCTCGCCGCCCTTGAGCAAGTCGCCTCAGTGAGCCCCCTAGTTGCCAAACATATTGTGCAGGAGCTTATTGACCAGCGCAGCCACCTCAAGCTAATTGCCAGTGAAAATTACAGCTCACTTCCCTCCCAATTAGCCATGGGTAACCTCCTAACCGATAAATATGCGGAAGGGTTTGCCTACCACCGCTTTTACGCCGGTTGCGATAACGTCGACGCCATTGAAGAATTTGCCAGTAGCCAAGCCAAAAAACTCTTTGGAGCGCAACACGCCTATGTTCAACCCCACAGCGGGGCCGATGCCAATTTGATTGCCTACTGGGCAATTCTGAACACCAGGGTACAGATCCCTGCCATGGAGAAATTGGGACAGACCAATGTGAGCAACCTTTCAAAAGAGCAATGGGATGAACTAAGAGTTCTTTTGGGTAATCAAAAACTGTTAGGGCTCGACTACTACTCGGGCGGTCACTTAACACATGGTTACCGTCAAAATATCTCGGCGCAGATGTTTGATGCCTACTCTTACAGCGTAGACAAGGAGAGCGGTCTGCTCGACTACGATGCAATTGAGAGGATTGCCCAAGAGGTCAAGCCTTTAATCCTTTTAACCGGCTATAGCGCCTATCCCCGTCTCATCGATTTTAAACGGATGCGGGCAATTGCCGACTCCGTAGGGGCGGTCTTCATGGTCGATATGGCCCACTTTGCCGGTTTAGTGGCAGGCAAGGTAATGCGCGGCAATTATGATCCGGTGGCTTGGGCCGATGTAGTGACCACCACGACCCACAAAACCCTAAGGGGACCGCGCGGTGGTATGGTCCTCTGCACATCAGAATTTGCACCGGCTGTCGATAAAGGGTGCCCCTTGGTAATTGGTGGCCCTCTTCCCCAAATGTTAGCGGCCAAAGCCATTGCTTTTACCGAGGCGTTAGAACCCTCTTTTGCAACCTACGCCCAGAAGATCGTGGATAACTCAAAAGCTTTAGCCCAAGGGTGCATTGATGAGGGCATAACTGTGGCGACTAACGGTTCGGACAACCACCTGATGTTGCTTGATGTGCGTAGTTTTAACCTAAATGGACGGCAAGCCGAAAGTGCCCTGCGCGACTGTGGCATTACCCTCAATCGCAATTCCCTCCCCTTTGACCCCAATGGTCCTTGGTACACTAGTGGCTTGAGGATTGGAACTCCGGCAGTAACCACCTTAGGCATGGGTAGTGCGGAGATGAAAGAGATCGCCTCAATTATTAAACTAGTTTTAGATCATACCAAAGCTGCCGTGGTTACAAAGGGTGACAAAGAGGGGCAAAAGAGCAAAGCCCGGGCAGTTACCGCCAAAGAGGTAGTTAAAGAGGCGCGTGAACGGGTAGAGGCCCTTTTAAGTAATTTTGTCCTCTATCCTCAACTTGACCTGAGCCTCTTACTGGAGTATGTTGCAGAACATAAGTAGAAGAGGAGGAGATTGATGAGTAATATCCCCAACAATCTTAAATATTCTAAAGAACACGAATGGGTTCGTTTAGAAGGAGACTTGGCCTATGTCGGTATTACCGATTATGCTCAAGACACTTTGGGAGAGATAGTCTACGTAGAGTTACCTCCCGTGGGTGAAAGTTATGCATCCGGTGAAGAGGTAGCCAATGTTGAGTCGGTTAAAGCTGCCAGTGCTATCTACAACCCAATCAGCGGAACTGTCGCTGAGGTAAACGAAGAACTTGATGGTTCTCCCGATTTAATCAATGAAGATAGTTATGCTAATTACCTTTACATCTTAAATGACTTCAATGCGGACGAATTGGAAAACCTTCTGGATGCAGAGGGCTATGCTGAGTATATTGCCACTTTAGATTAGGCGGAGGCTTCATGAAATCATACATTCCTCACACAGTTGCCGATCGGCAGCGGATGCTCGCCGCTATTGGAGTGGCTTCGCTTGACGAACTGTTTGCCCCTATTCCCGAAAAGTACCTCCTCAAAGACGAACTACCCCTCCCTTTAGGGGTGGCTGAGGAGGAGGTTTTCCAGCGTTTAAAAAAACTGGCGGCCCTTAACCAGCAGAAAATCTCCTTTCTGGGGATGGGTTCATACGACCGCATCGTACCGGCAGCTGTCCAAAGCATAGCCAGTTTGCCGGCTTTCGTAACGGCTTATACCCCCTACCAGGCGGAGATGTCACAGGGGCTCCTCCAAGCAATTTTCGAATACCAGAGTATGATTTGCGAGCTCACCGGGATGGATGTCTCCAATGCCTCGCTCTATGATGGATTTACCGCCGCCACCGAAGCGGCGAGTATTATGCTCTCAAGCCGGCGTAAGAGCGATACAATCCTAGTTTCCCAAACTCTCCACCCTTTCACCCTAGAGGTGTTAAAGACTTGGGCTTTGGGAACTAATGTAAAAATTGAGGTTGTTAAAGAGCGGGGAAGGCGGCTGTGTGTAGAGGACGTGGAGCCCTACCTCCATGGGCAAGTTGCCGGCCTCATCGTCCAAAGTCCCAACCGCTACGGGATTGTTGAAGATTACACCTCTTTGGCGCAGATGTTACACACCAATGCTTGTCAGTTGACTATCTCAAGTGACCCTTTAGCCCTAGTCCTCCAAAAGAGTCAGGGAGAGTGGGGCGCCGACATTGCCATTGGCGACACACAACCTTTAGGCTTAGTGAATGCTTTTGGGGGCCCCTCTTGTGGTTACATTGCCGTTAGAAAAGACTTAATGCGGAAAATTCCGGGGCGAGTGGTGGGCCAAACGCTCGACATAAGAGGCAACCGGGGGTTTGTGCTCACTCTCCAAGCCCGTGAGCCACATATTAAAAGGGAGCGCGCAACCAGCAACATCTGCTCTAACCAAGCGTTGGCAGCCTTAACGACAGCTGCCTATATAGCTCTGGTGGGGGAGGCGGGACTCAAAGAGGTCGCCACCCAAAGTTACGATAAAGCCCACTATTTAGCCGGCAAACTAAGGGGACTGAGTGGCATTAGCCTAGAAGAGGAGAGCCCTTTCTGGTGTGAATTCCCGCTCATTTTTGAGACACCTCAAACGCTGGAGAGGGCTTTAAAGGCCCTTTCAGAGGCCGGTATTTGGGGCGGGGTGCGCCTCGGGAAAATAAGCGGGAAAGCTGAGGATGAATCAACCTTAATTGTCGCCGTCAGTGAAAAGAGGACTAAGGAAGACCTCGATTTATACTCCACTACACTGCAGGAGGCGCTAAAATGAGTCAAAAACTCTTAATTGAACTCTCCAAAGAGGGGCGACGCGGTTACAGGTTTCCTCTCTCGGATGTCCCTTCAGCACCAACTCTTCCTGAGAGTGTAAGGCGGGAGGTAGCCCCAAGGCTCCCAGAGGTGGCCGAATTAGACGTTGTCAGGCACTACTCTAATTTAGCGCGCCACTCTTTTGGCGTCGATTACGGGGCCTATCCTCTGGGGAGTTGCACCATGAAGTACAACCCAAAGCTCCACAATTATGTAGCAGCTTTGGAGGGGTTTACCAATATCCATCCCCTACAGGACGAAGAGAGTGTGCAGGGAGCCCTAGAGGTGATATTCAACACTACCAAAGCCCTTTCACAAATCACGGGGATGGCCTGGGGATCGTTACACCCCCTGGCAGGGGCCCATGGGGAATACGTTGGACTCAAGATTATTAAGGCTTACCACGCAAAGCGGGGAGAAGAGGGGCGTCACAAGGTAATCGTCCCCGTTAGCGCCCATGGGACCAACCCCGCCTCAGCCTCCCTTAACGGCTACTCAATAGTTGAAGTCGCGACCGATAAGAGGGGTCTAGTCGACGTTGAAGCTTTAAAAGGACTCCTTGATGAGAGTGTGGCAGCGATTATGTTGACCAACCCCAATACCCTGGGACTCTTTGAAGAGGAGATTGGCGAAATTGCCTCTCTGGTGCACGACTGTGGGGCTCTGCTCTACTACGATGGCGCTAATTTAAATGCGATTCTTGGAATGGCGAGACCTGGGGATATGGGGTTTGACGTTGTCCACCTAAATCTCCACAAAACATTTGCCACGCCCCATGGGGGAGGAGGCCCTGGCTCAGGACCAGTTTTGGTGACTGAGACCCTTAAACCTTTCCTTCCCATCCCCGATGTAATCAAGAGTGCCACAGGCTACCGGTGGCAATGGGAAAGTGGGTCTTCTATTGGGCGCGTTAGTGGTTTCTGGGGCAATTTTTTAGTCTATCTGAAAGCTTACGCCTATATCCTAACGATGGGCAGTGATGGACTGAAAGCCGTCGCTCAACACGCCGTTCTAAATGCCAATTACATGCTAGCTGCGCTAAGTGACTATTTTAAAGTCCCCTACCAAAAGCGGTGTATGCACGAATTTGTCCTCTCCTTGCAAGACTACAAGGAGAAGTGGGGCGTGAGTGCCAACGACTTTGCCAAAGCTTTACAGGATTATGACTACCACCCGCCTACGGTCTACTTCCCCCTAATAGTCAGTGAGGCCTTGATGTTTGAACCGACCGAAACTGAGAGTGTAGAGACGCTCGACGGGATTATTGAAGCTTTGATTAACCTAGGAAAGTTAGCCCAAAGCGAAAGTGCCAGGCTCAAAGAGGCCCCTCTAAAAAGGAGCGTAAGGCGTCTTGATGAGGTTAAAGCGGCCAAGGAGCCCATTTTGAAGTGGCAAAACTGATTGCATAGAGGCCACTTGAATAGTATATTAAGGGGCATGAACACTATATTAATCCGTGACGGACTTTTAGTTGAGGCGAGTCGTTCGTGGCACGCCGACATCTTGATTGAAGGGGAAAAAATCGCCCGTGTGGAACCTTTCATCGACCCTCAATCGGTGCCTCAGGGGACTACGATTGTCAATGCTGAGGGGTTATGTGTCTTACCTGGCCTAATTGATGCCCACACCCATTACCACCTCATCTCAAGAGGGACAGTTACCGCCGATGGCTTTGAAGAGGGTTCGCGCTTAGCCGCTTACGGTGGGGTGACTACTGTCATTGACTTTGCCGACCACGATAAAAGCCGCCCTCTGGTTACCTCGAGCGAAGAGCGTATCCAGGCGATGGAGGAGGGGATGGCTATCGACTTTGCCCTCCATCAAGGGGTTTACGGAATCCCTGAGACAATTAAAGAGGAGCTTGAGGCCGTCAAAGAGCGGGGTATTAGCGCTATCAAGATCTTTACTACTTATAAAGATGTAGGCTACCTCATTGCAACGGAGGGGCTCAAAGTTCTCTTTGAAACATGTAAAGCACTCCACATGATGATTAGCGTGCACTGCGAAGATGATGCCTTAATTACGGCGATAAACGACACCTACAAGGGGGACTACAGAGTGGCTGACCACCCCCTTTTACGCCCTAGTGAAGCCGAATACCGCGCTATTATGGCCATGGGATTGTTGGCAAAAGAGGTGGGTATCCCCCTCTATATTGTCCATTTGTCGAGTGCCAAGGGGTTAGAGGCGGTACATACCCTCCGCTCACAAGGGGTCGATTTGCTTGTGGAGACAACGCCCCACTACCTTCTCCTTGATGACTCTTACCTTAAGGGACAGGAGGCTTCTCTTTATCTAATGACCCCTCCGCTACGGAGTAAAAAGGACAATCTTATCTTGCAAGATGCCCTAGTCGCCAAAGAGCTCCAAGTTGTGGCAACCGATCACTGTGCCTTTACGAAAGAGCAAAAGTTAGCTAGTAGTGATTGCCGCACTATATTCCCCGGTATACCGGGAACAGAAGAACTTCTCCCACTAATTCACACCTTTGCCGTGGCTTCGGGGCGGATGAGTCTGTCGCACATGGTGCGTCTTTTATCGACGGCACCGGCCAAAGCCTTTGGTCTTTATCCTCAAAAGGGGTCTTTGGAAGTGGGCAGTGATGCCGATATCATCATCTTTGACAGCGAGCACCTGTGGACCCTCTCACATGAAAACCTCCACAGTGCCGCCGGTTATACGCCTTATGAGGGGTTTAGAGTTGTCGGTAAGGCTGAGATGACCTACCTTAGGGGGCGTCTAATCATGGGAGACGATATCTACCTCGGTAAAAAAGGGAATGGGAAATTTATCAAAGCCCGCGAGTCCCTTGTTTTTGAGGGATTCAGGTAAGGTAGAGTCTCTTTACGATAAAGAGGACCAACCGGTCGGGCAGTAGTCGCTTTAAGAGTAGAATCAATTTGTAGCTCACCCCTACCGCTTTACGGGGCGGGGGCGATTTCTGATTGGCCAATTTGTAGATTACGCGGGCCACTTTGAGGGGTGGATAACCTCCCTGTTCATCTGCACTCATCTTCTTAATAGCCCGTGCCCCCTGCTCACTATAGGGAGAATTGGGGGGGATGGCCACCTTTCTTTGAGCTGTAAAGGGGGTTTTTGTATCGCCTGCCTCAACGATAGTCGCTTTGATTCCTTCCATCCTTAAAGCATCACTGTAGGCTTCCAGGGCAAATTTTGTGGCGCTGTAGTGGCTCTGAAAAGGTAACGAAATTTTCCCGCCGACGGAGCCCAACAGAATAACCAGTGAATCCTCCTCTGAGCGCATAAGGGGGAGGAGGGCGGCATTGACCCGCAAAACGCCAAAGTAGTTGGTCTCAAATTGCTGGTAAACAGCCTCCAGAGGGGTGTCTTCGGCTGCTCCGGCAATCCCGAAGCCGGCACAGTGGAGGATTACCTGAATCCCTTTGCCGGTGAGCTTTTGGGCCTCACTGTTGATCTTCTTAACGGTCTCTTCAACTTGTCCTTGGTTAGTGACATCCAAGCTGTAGAGGTGAACATTGGAGGGCTTTTCCCCCTCAATCTTCCCACGCCGTGAGACTCCCCAGACATTCCACCCTTTGGTGGCAAAGAGGTGTAAAGAGGCGAGACCAATACCGCTGGTCGCGCCGGTTATAAGGATATTTTTACGCTGCATTGTTTAG